>JALYQB010000032.1 GCA_030856045.1 Actinomycetota bacterium | reverse complement strand
GACAGTATCAACAACTGTCAGGTAGAGGAGCGTGGGACACGCCGAGGTAAGGACCAGATCCAGGTGACCGACACCGAGCTCGCCGAGCTACACGCCCGCTACCGCGGTCTGCAGAACCAGGTCCGCGAGCTGGGTTTCATCGCCCCGGGCAGCGTGATCGAGCGCTACACCGTCTGCGGCAGCGCCGGCTGCCGCTGCCACGCCGACCCGCCGATGCGGCACGGCCCGTACTACCAGTACACCCGCAAACTGGCCGGCAAGACCCTCACCCGCCGGATCGACCCCGCCCAGGCGCAGACCTACCGCGAATGGATCACCAACCGCCGCCACCTCGACGGGCTCCTCGCCGAGATGGACCAGCTCTCCCGCCAAGCAGCCAAGCTACTCATCACCGGACCGCCACCGGCCCAGCGCCAACACACCACGCGCTGAACCGCCAGGGTGGGGACCGATATTGCGTCCGAGAAGTGCGGAACGCCAGATCAGGGGTGTTGAAGCGTGCGAACAAGCCGCTTCAACACCCCTGACGCGTCTTCGTCCACCGCAGCTCGGCGGGCAGCCGGAGATCACGTACTCACGTGGAAAACACCGAGGTTAATCTGACCCGAAGGAAACCCGAAGATACCCGGAAGGGCACTTCCGTAGCTTCTCCGGTGAAGTGAGCCACACCGCTCGACCTGACCCGGAGATGGGGCCACATGCGGGACGCGCCGACCAACGGCTTACGGGAGCACCCCCCGGAGCTCGCAGCCGACAGCCAGAGCCTCGTCGCGGTTGTCCATGACGCGCTGCGGTCACGCGGAGACGAGGACGCCTGGGAGGTAACCAGCGACGGGTTGTGGTGCCGGGTCACGCCGCGGGGACACCGGTGGCCCTCCCAGGGGTGGAAGCTGCACGTGTCGACCACCTTGCCGCTGGCCGGCACGGTGCTGGCGCGTGCGCTGCCCGTGCTGCTGGAGGCCAGGTGTGCTTTCAAGTTCGCCGGCACCCGGGAGAACGTAGCCCTGTTGAACTCCAACCACGCCCCTCGAGGAGGGTCGGGCAAGTTCCTCACCGTCTATCCTGACAGCGACTCCGATGCCGCCGACCTCGCGGCCGCGTTGCACCAAGCCACGGCCGGGTTGGCCGGCCCGCTGATTCTGTCCGACCGGCCTTATGCTCCCGGCAGCCTGGTGCACTACCGCTACGGCTCGTTCTCCGACCAGCGAGTGCTGTCCAACGACGATCTCTACCAAGAGGTGGTCTATGCCCCCTCCGGCGAGCCGGTGCAAGACCGGCGGGAGGCGCGCTTCACCCCGCCTGCGTGGGCGCCCTCCCCGTTCCCGGTGGTGGAAGCAACCCCGAAGCGGACAGCGCCGTCCAGCACGCCGCGCGCGATTCTGCTGAACGACCGCTTCATCGTGGGGGAAGCGATCCGGCACGCCAACAAGGGGGGCGTCTACCGCGCCCGCGAGATCCACGACGACACCGAGGTCGTGATCAAGGAAGCCCGCCCGAACGTTGCGGTCACGCCGACCGGGACGGACGCTCGGGACGCGTTACGAGCAGAGGCCCGCCACCTCGACGTGCTTGCTCCGCTCGGTGTCAGCCCACGAGTCATCGAGCTGTTCGAGCAGGGCGGGCACCTGTTCCTCGCCGAGGAACTGGTGGCCGGCACAGCCCTGCGACACTGGGTGCTCGACCGGGTGCGGCAGAGCGGCATGGGCGCGCACCTTCCCGGTGCCCTGCAGATGGCGCAGCGGTTGGTGACGGTGCTGCGGGCTGCGCACGATGCCGGCTTGGTGCTGCGCGACTTCAACCCGAACAACCTGATGGTGCACGAGACCGGCGAGCTGCGGCTGCTCGACCTCGAGCTGGCCGTGCCGGTGGGCGAGCAGGTCGACTACGTGGTCGGTGGGACACCCGGCTACAGCGCACCCGAGCAGATGGACGGCTCCCCGCCCGCGGTGCAAGCCGACTACTTCAGCCTGGGCGCCACCATCTGCTTCGTCTTGACCGGGGCGGACCCGTTGTTGCCCGAGGACCGACCCGTCGGCCGGCCGCTGCGCGAGCGGCTGGCGTGCTGGCTGGCCAGCGGCACACCCGAAAATGACCTGCCCGAGACCGTCCGGGCGCTGCTGGTCGGTCTGATGGACGACCGGCCGGATCATCGGACCACTCCGGCTGAGGGACTCCAGGTGCTCCAGGCATGCGGAGCGCAGCTGAGCCGGGCCGGTCGGGTCGACAAGGGCTCGGCCGGCACCTCGCCCATCCCGGCGGGGACGCTCCACGACACTGCGTGGGACGAAGCGGTCGACGGCATCGTCGGGCACCTGCTGGCAACGATGAACCCGGGCGACCCCGAGCAACTCTGGCCGCTGTCGAGCGCCGGTCCCAGCAACGATCCGTGCAACGTTCAGCATGGCGCGGCGGGTGTCCTCGGCGTGCTTGCGCGGTGCTTCGAGCTGACCGGCGACGAGCGCCTGCCCGACACGATCGCCACCACCTGCGCCTGGATCGAACGTCGGCTGCGCGCGGATACGTTCCGGCCGCCCGGCCTGTACTTCGGGCGCGCGGGGATCGCTTGGGCACTGCACGAGGCCGGGCGCGTGCTTGGTGACGACGGGCTCGCTCGACGGGCGCTGCGGTTAGCGGCGTCGCTTCCGACGCAGTGGCCCAACCCGGATCTCACCCACGGCACCGCCGGACTGGGACTGACCTCGTTGCAGCTGTGGCGGGCCACAGGCGACGAGGAGCACGCCGAACGGGCGCGGCGATCGGCCGACGCGCTGCTTGCCGCCGCCGCGGAGGGCCACGGCGGCCTCGGCTGGGCGACGCCGTCGTCGTTCGACTCGGTCTTCGCCGGAGAGCGCTACTACGGCTTCGCCCACGGCAACGCCGGCATCGGGTACTTCCTGCTCGTCCAGGCGGCCAGCGGGGGCGGGCGGGACTGTGTCGTAGCCGCAGAGCACGCGGCGGAGACGCTGCTGGCCACCATGATCAGCGGCGACGGTGCCGCACGCTGGTGCGAGGGTCCCGGCCATGAGGAGATCCCGTTGCCGTACTGGTGCACGGGGTCCTCCGGAGTCGGCAGCTTCCTGCTGCGGCTGAGCCGTGTCACCGGTGGCGACCGGGCGCGCAAGGCGGCGGAGATGGCGGCCGAGGCGGTCGTGCAGCATTCCTGGGCCGGGCCCGTCGGGCAGTGCCACGGGCTGGCCGGAAACGCAGACTTCCTGCTCGACATGGCAGACGCGCTGGGCGAGCCGCGGTACGAGGCCTGGGCGCACCACCTGGCAAGGGCGGTCTTCGCGCGCCGCGTCTACCGGGAGGGGCGAGCCGTGTTCCCCGACGCTGGAGGGGACCTGTCCGCAGACTGGGCCGACGGTCTGAGCGGGGTCCTGGCGTTCCTGCTGCGACTTCGACACCGGGGCCCGCGGCTGTGGATGGCCGATCCCAGCGCGTGGGAGGTCCAGTCGTGAGCGCGCCGAGCGTGCCTGCTCTCGCGGCGGTCTCCCGGGTGAACTTCGCCTTCTCGCCGGACGGTCGGCAGGCGACGTGCATCCGGGTGAGCGAGGGGGAGCTCACCCTTGAGATGTGGTCGTTCGCTGGCGGGCGTACGCAGCCGCGTCGGGTGGACGGTGACCTCCCCCTCGACCAGGGCGCCCAGACGCTACCGCTCGATGACGGTCGGATCCTGCTGTTCCCCAACAGCGCCGAGGTGCACGAGCTGATGCTGCTTGACCCACGGCGAGGATCGGGCGCGGTGCTCGGGCTGGGGAAGGTCCGCTCGCTGGGCGGGTACCTGCTGCCCAGCCCCAACCGCGCCCAGCTCGGGTTCGTGGTCTCCCGCGACGACGTCGACCGCTCCACGATCTGGCGCGTCACCGACTCCCCATCGGGGATGCAGCCGCTCCTCGAGCTGCCGGGCGTGCTGTCTGGAGGCCTCTGGCTGGACCACGGTGCCACCCGGCTCGCCGCCAACCTGGCGCAGGACGGTCACCCACCCAACGGCGTGCTGCTTGACCTCGACGGCGAGGGCTCCTGGACCCGGTTCTTCTCGGTCTCGGACGCCAGCAGCGACCGCGTCGTGGCCTACGGTCCGCGCTCGCGGCTGCTGGTCGTGAGCACCAACGCGACCGGCCAGGACGGTCTCGGCTGGGTGATCCTTGGCGCCGGGGAACCGGTGCGGTTCCCGTCGGCGACGAACCAGCCCGGTCGTAGGCTGCAGGGACTCACGCTCGACGGCGGCGGGCGGCGGCTGCTGGTGCACGAGCAGTACGGCGCGACCTCCCGGCTGGCCGTCTACACACCCGCCGACGACCACGTCGAACCCGTGAACATACCCATGGGCGTGGCCGGACCGGAGGCTTGCTGGTCCGGTGGAGTGGTCCGGCTCCCGTTTTGCGCCCCGACGCATCCGCCGACCGTGCTGAGCCTGTCGCCGGGCCGCGGACACGGATGGTGGCTGGCCGACACCGGCGAGGCCTGCGAACGGGTCTGGGCCGACGCGCAGCTCGTCGCGCTCGAGGGACCGGCGGGAGCAGTCGAGGCCGTCGTCTACGGTGGGTCGGACTGGCGCTCGAGCGAGCATCTCGTGCTCGCGCTGCATGGTGGACCGCTGAGTAACTGGCGCCTCGACTTCGATCCGCTCTTCCAGGCGTTCGCGGCCGCCGGCGTCGCCGTGGTGGCCCCCAACCAGCGGGGGAGCACCGGGTACGGCCGCGAGCACATGCGCGCCGTCCTCGGTGCTTGGGGCGGCCCCGATCTGGACGACGTGGTGCACCTCGGGCACGACCTCGTCGAGTTCAGGGCACGTCGGGGATTGCGGTCCCCCGTGATCCTCGGGGCAAGCTATGGCGCCTTCCTCGCGCTGCTCGCCGCCGCCCGCGCCCCGCAGCTGTGGTCGGCGTGCGTTGCCGTGGCGCCGTTCCTGTCCGGTCCGCAGCTGTACGACAACAGCCCCCCGTGGGTGGCACAACGCCTCGAGGTACTGGGCGCACTCACCCCGGTCACCGACGCAATCGGCCCTCGGGACGTCCAACGACTCTGTAGCGCGATTGCCGCGCCACTGTTGGTGCTACACGGCGCCGAGGATGAGGTGATCCCCGTTGAGCAGTCGAGAACGCTGCGGCGCCAGCTACTCAACGCGGGCCGGGAGGAAGGGGTCGACTTCGTCTACCGCGAGGTGCACGGCGACCACGAGGAGGTGATCCGGGCCGATCGCCGTGCCCACCGCGAGCTGCTCGTCGACTTCTGCCTGGCCACCAGCCTGTCCACACCCAACGAATCGAAGGGAGGTGAAGCACATGTTCGAGCTTGACGTTACGGAGCTGCAGTCGCTGCCCGAGACCGACCCGGTCCGGGACGACGGCATCCAGTTCGGGCACTGCGTGGTGACGAAGTGCAACGTCATCGCCACCAAGTGCAACGTCGTCGCGACGAAGTAGCACTGACGAAGTAGCACTGACCCAGGGCCGGAAGCGGTAGCGGAAGCGGTAGCGGAAGCGCCGCTTCCGGCCCTGCGGACCTGCCTGCGCGGGTTGCGGGTTACGGAAGAGGATCTCGGATGGGGATACGCCCTCGCAAGGAACGGCTGGCCGGGCTCTCGCGCTTGGTGGGGCTGGAGCTTCCGCGCGAGGACGAGCGTGCTGCCGGCGGGCAGCTGCTCAGGGACTGTTTGCGTCGCGAGCGGCGCTGGGCCGGGTTGTTCGTGCTGGGCACCGTGGCCAGGACACTCGCCGCCCTCCTGCTACCCGTCACCGTCGCTGGCGCCATTGACGCCGCGGCGACCGGAGCGGACATATCCACCCCGCTGCTGCGGGTCGGTGTCGTGGTGGCCGTGCTCGCCGTGTCGGACGCGACGGCAGAGTTGGCCAACTCATACTACGCCGCGGGCGTCATTGTCGGGGTCCGCGACCGCTTCGTGCGCCACACACTGCGGCTGTGGGTGCCGGGGCGGCAGCGGTTCGCCGCCGGGGAGCTGCTGTCCCGGCTGTCGGTGGACACTGCCAGCCCGGCAGGGTTCATGTCCCTGGTCGTGGCGACGCTCGTCATGCTCCTGTCGCTGGTCGGGGCCGTGACCATGCTGGGGTTCATCGAGTGGACCCTCGCCGTGGTAGTGCTGCTCGGGGTCCCCGTAGCCCTGCTGGCGATCCGCTTGTTCGTCGCCGAAGCCGGCGAGCCGTTCCTGCGCTACCAACAGCTGCAGGCCGATGTCGTCACCCGCCTGATCGACGCCCTGCAGGGGGCACGGACCATCAGGGCCAGCGGCACGACCGGCCGCGAGATCACCCGGATCCTCCGGCCGCTGCCCACGCTCAACGCCGCCGGGCGACAGGTGTGGGCCACGCAGGGACGCATCAGCTGGCAGCTGCTGCTGCTCGTTCCGCTGTTGCAAGTCGTGGTGCTGTGCGTGGGGGGCTTCGGGGTGGCCGCCGGGCGGATCACCCCCGGGGAGCTGGTGGCCGCAGCGGCATACGTCGTGCTCGCCGTCGACAGCTTGGAGGTGGTGGACATGCTGGTGTCCGCGCTGCAGTCCCACGTGGGAGCGACCCGGGTGGCGACCGTGTTGGCGAGCCCGCCCGCGGTGGCCCCTGTGGCGGCGGGCTACGACCTGCCGCCCGGGCCCGGACGGCTCGAGCTGCGCGGGGTCACGGTGCGGATGGGCGACCGGGTCGTGCTCGACCATCTCGACCTCGCGGTCCCCGCAGGAGCCAGTGTGGCGGTGGTCGGCCGGTCCGGGACCGGCAAGTCGGTGCTCGCCTCGCTGGTCGGGCGGCTGTTGGACCCGCAGGACGGAGACGTACGGATCGACGGCGTCGCGGTCTCGGGGGTGCAGCTGGCGCAGCTGCGGCGGGCCGTGACCTACGCCTTCGAGCGGCCGGCCCTGCTCGGCGACACGATCCACGACACCATCGCCTACGCCCGCCCTGATGCGTCCCGCGCCGAGGTCGAGGAGGCGGCGCGCGCCGCCCAGGCCGACTACTTCATCCGGCTGCTGCCCGAGGGCTACGACACCGACCTCGCCGGTGTCCGGCTCTCCGGCGGTGAGGTCCAACGGCTCGGGCTGGCCCGGGCGATGCTGACCGATGCCCGCGTCGTCGTGCTCGACGACGCGACGAGCAGCCTGGACACGGCAACCGAGGTCAAGGTCGCCCAGGCGCTGGAGGAGAACCTGGCTGGTCGCACCTCGCTGGTGGTCGCGCATCGCACGGGCACCGCCGCCCGTGCCGATCTGGTGGCGTGGCTGGACGGCGGGCGGATCCGGGCGTTGGCCCCGCACGCCGCGCTCTGGTCGGATCCCGACTACCGGCGGACCTTCGCCGCCGACCCGGAGCTGGTGAGCGGGCGATGAGTCTCAGCGCGGGGGTAGGCCTGCTCCGCCGGCATCTTGCCCCGCAGCGGCGGGCTCTGGGGATGCTGGCCGCCTGGTCCGCGCTGGCGGCGGTCCCGGCGTTCGCCTCCGGGCTGCTGGTCGCCACCGCCCTCGACCGTGGGTTCCTCACCGGCCGCCCGCTCGCCGGCGTCGGGTGGCTGCTGTGCTTCGCCGGGGTGTACCTCGTTGCCGCGTTCGCGACCCGCCGGCTCTACCCATGGCTGGCCGAGACGATCGAACCGCTGCGCGACTCGCTGCTCACCGCGGTCACCACCGCCTGCGTGCAGCGGGCGGTGACCCGGGCGGAGGCACCGGACGGTACCGGCGTGGCCCAGGCCACCGAGCAGGTCGATACGGTGCGCGAGCTGCTCTCAGACCTGCTCCGCAACGCCCAGCAGCTGCTGACAGCTGGAGTGGCGATCGCTGGTCTGGCCGTGCTGTCCCCGGTACTGGCGCTGCTGGTTGCGCCCATGCTCCTGCTTGCCCTGGCTGGTTTCGCGTGGTTCCTGCGGGTGCTTATCGTCCGGCAGCGGGCCGTGATCCTTGCAGGAGAGCAGGTCACCCGCACGGCCACCCCGGTCGTAAGCGGGGCCCGTGACGTGGTGGCCTGCGCTGCGGAGGAACGCGCTACCACAGGGGTCGGCATGGCGGTGCACGCACACGCCGAGGCTGTCCGGGCCTTCGCCAGGGCCCGGCTGACCAGGGTGTTGGTCCTTGCGGTGGGCGTGCAGCTCCCGCTGCTGGTCGTGCTGGCCGTCGCCCCCTGGCTGATCGACGCGGGGTACGTCACCGTGGGGGCGGTCGGCGGCGCGGTCGTCTACCTCTCCCAGCAGCTCGAGCCGGCGATGCGGTTTCTGGTGAATGCGGCAGGTACCTGGCTCGTCGTCCTGGGAGTCGTCCTCGGGCGGCTCTCGGAGGTCACCTCCCGCACACCCGTGCTGTCCACCGGAACCCGACCGCTACCACCCGGTCAGCACGACCTGCGTGTCGAGCACCTCACCTTCGCCTACTCCCCGCACGCCGAGCCGGTCATCCGCGACCTGTGTCTCGACCTCCCGGAAGGCAGACATCTGGCGGTGGTGGGACCCAGCGGAGTGGGCAAGTCGACGTTGGCCAACCTGCTGGGCGGATTGGTCACCCCCCAGCACGGCGACGTGCGGCTCGGCGAAGTCGGGCTGCGCGAGTTGGACGAGCGGGAGCTGCGACGCACTGTGGCGCTGATTCCCCAGGAGGCCTACGTCTTCGCCGGGACCGTCGAGGACAACCTCTGCTACCTGCGCCCCGACGCGGCCCGGGACGAGCTCGACCGGGTCGCAGCGCTGCTCGGCCTGCAGGAGACGGTCGCCCAGCTCGGCGGGTATGATGCGCAGCTCGCTCCCGGTGGGGAGGGCCTGTCGGCGGGGCAGCGCCAGCTCGTCGCGCTGGCGCGCGTCTTCCTCTCCCCTGCGGAGCTGGTCATCCTCGACGAGGCCACCTGCCACCTGGACCCGGTCGCCGAGGCGCGGGTCGAGACCGCCTTCGGTGCGCGCCACGGGACTCTGGTCGTCATTGCGCACCGGATCAGCTCGGCGATGCGCGCCGAGCAGATCCTGCTGATGGACGGCGCCGGGACGACGGCCGGCAGCCACGAGGACCTGCTCGCCGGTAGCACGCTCTACCCGGAGCTCGTCGGCCACTGGTGCCATGGCGCATCGTCGTCTCGGCGGCCCGGCGCTGGCGACCCGGTGCCCGCTGCCCGATAGTGGCAACGACTATCGTTTACGCTCTCTCGCGGACCGTCACTTGAGAGAGAGGTCCAACTACTGTGCGCATCGCCTTCGTCGGCAAGGGTGGCAGCGGCAAGACCACGCTGTCGGCCCTGTTCACCCGCCACCTCGTCGCGGGGATGGCGGCTGAGAAAACAGCGGTGCGCGGTGCTGAACTGCTGGCTGATTTGTCAGGACGACAAAGCCGGTGTGCCTAACGGCTTCTTCCCACTGCAATTCTTCGCGCATTGACAATTCGTCCGGCCAACGCTAAAATGGCGCTAGGAACCCACAATAATTGGGGCGAACCGATGTAAAGCTATGGAATCGTTAGGTGATTCGAGAACAAACGAAGCAGCAGTAGAAGCGCTCGTTCGACAAATCCAGTTCGGCAACTACAGTACACCGCGCCCGATTATCAGCACCGCCAGCAACGCGACGATCAGTTCCGCCGATCGCGGCAGCGCCAACGCCAGGAACCGCTCCGGACCCGCCCCGCGCTGGATCAGCAACCACGCCAGCCGGTTCGCCCGCTCATTCAACTCCCGGTAGCACAATTCAGCGCTCTCGAACACGACAGCCACGGAATCCGGTGTCCGCGCCACTTGAGCCTCGAACAAGTCCGGCAAGGTGGCTGGTGCCACCACAAGACCGGTGTCGTTCCACTCCAGCAGCACCCGATGCCGCTCGTCCTCGTCCAGCAGGTCGATCTGCCCCACCGGGATCATGGGATCAGTCCCTGTTCCCCCTGTCGGGCGGCCCGTTCCGGGCTGAAAATGGGTCTGGTTGCCCGCTGACGCCGTTGGGTCCTTGATCCGTGTGAGGTCGTGGATCAGTCGGGCGCTGGGAGCTACGCATACGGGCCCTTCAGCGTTGCTTCGAGCACGCGGACTGGATTCGCCTGATCCCTTGCAGCTCCTGCGAGTGCCGCCCCTGGTGGTGGTGCTGTGAGGAGGATGGCGATGCTGCAGGAGAGCGAGGACACCGAGGAGATCATCGAGGGGTCGCGGCGCTGGACATCGGGAAGGCCGAGTTGGTGGCCTGTGCCCGGATGCCCAACCCGGACAGGCCGGGCCGACGGGCGCAGGAGGTCGAGACGTACTCGACGATGCTCCGGTCGCTGCTGGGTCTGGCCGACCGGCTGCGTGAACTGCGGGTCACCCGGGTGGCAGGGCGATGCGCAAAGTCGTTTTGGCTGGTCATGGGAGTTTTGGGGCTGGGACGCAGGCCGAGGGTGCTCAGGAGCAGAGGTGGGCTGTTCTTGATCTTACGGATGGTGGCGGCGATCCTGGTGTGGCCGGCTTGGCGGATCAGACCGGTCACAAGATTACGGAGGGTGGTCATGATCCGGGGACGGGAGCCGGTCCTGACCTGGGAGCGTCCTCACGGAACGTCACATCGCGGACCCAGTGGATCCGGTTCAATGGACCACTGCCCCCGGACGTAGGCGGTCAGGTGTTCCGGGGCGACCTCCCGCGAGCTGAGGCTGGTGACCCCGAGCACCGCGACCGCGGTCTTGACCTGGACGGTCTCGTACCGGTGGCTGCCCTTGATCCGCTTCCGGATTCTGCGGGTGGTGTGGCTCCAAGAGGATCACCCGGGCCGCAGGAGGAAACCCCGGATCGACGGGAGCGTCGGTGACTTGGAGGGTGCGGATCTCACGGCGGCCGTGGCTGGTGTCCACGCTGCGGTGGGAGACCGGGACACCGGCCCAGTCCAGGTTGTCCAGATGCCCGAACAGGTCCTTCTGATTCTGCTTGACGATCATCACGTGGTGCGCGAGGAGGGTCCTCGGCGATGAAGCGGGCGTGCGCTCGGACGGTGTGCGCGGCGTCCATGGGCCCCCGCAGCAGCGGCAGGCCCCGCAGCAGCGGCTCGAACTCGGGCACGAGCCGGGGGCAGCGCCCCCACCGGCGCGGCGCTGACCCGGTTCCTGCCCTGGGCCGCGACCACCGACGATCTCACCGACTGGGCCCACAACCCCCACCTCCGCGCCCGCCGCGACCCGGAACCCGACACCACCGAGCCCGACACCGGAAGCGACGCCCGCCCCGCGGGCGATCAACGCAGCGGCCCGGCACCATAAACGGGACCGCCCGACCGGGGCCGTGCGCTACCACGAACCGGACCTCGAACCCGCCGCCGACCAACACCCAGGCGACCCACCCGCCGATGCCACCGACGGCCCCTTGAGCTGCCCAAACCCACCCCGAGGGCCCCAGCGAGCCAGTCCGGCCGACGGGAACTCCGAAGGCTTACACTCAGCCAGCACATGCGTGAAGCCCACGGCTGGCCGCAGGCGCGGTATCGGCGCCTCGGGCCGACCAGGCGTGGAACTGGTCGCCACCACCGGCGGCTCGCCCTGCCCCGTGGTCGACCTCGTCGGCAGTCCGGAAGAACTCTTCGGCGAGGGCGGCGACGAGCTCGCGCCGGTCGGTGGCGGACGCAGGCAGCTCATCGAGGCGAGTGACCAGCCGGTGGCCCCAGCACCGGCGGTCGGCGGCGAGCGCGGCTTCCACGCCAGCGGTGACGGCGGCGGTGTCGGAGACGGCGCGGGCCGGGCGCGCAGCTTCTTGGGCGGCTTCAACAATGGCCAGGGAAATACTCACCGAAAACCTCCGGCTGGGAATCGACAGGCGACGATGGTCCTCAGCCGGTACGCCGGTCGGCGGTGGCATCGGGACCATGCAGAGGTTACGAAGGCCCTCTTCGAGGTGGCTTCATGTTGGCTTAGAACGCTAGCCGCCGACGCGACAGAACTGTCCACTCAGCTGCTTGAGCGGTCGTGGCTCAACGCCGAACTCGGCCATCTGCTGCACGTAGATCCGGTACCGGCGGTGTGCCTCGCCGTGGTGGCCTGCTTCGAGCTGTATGGCCACCAGGTCGAGGTGAGCTTGCTCGTCATAGGGGTCGTGCTGGAGCAATCGCAGTGTGCACCCCACCGCTCCGTCGAGATCGCCACCGGCGCGGAGCCGAGCTGACAGCGCCCGAAGCACCGCGATATGGGTCGCGCGGACCGCCTCGCCCACCGGCACTGCCCACTCCTGGTGCGGATCGCCCTCCAAGAAGTCCCCGCAGACCATGCGCTCGGCCACTGCGAGCTGCGCGGTGGCGTCGGGGTGGTGATCGCGGTCGGCGCCGAGTGCTGCGGTGGCCTCGGCGAGGAACTCCTCGACGTCGATGCGAACCCGGGCAAGATCCAACCAGACGGATGTATCGTCGGTCACGAGCGGGCCGTCGTCCGAACGCCGACCGCGCGGCTGGAGCACGTCGCGCACCGTGGAGAGCAGGACCGACAGTCGGTTACCGGCCTGGCTCGGATCCGAATCAGGCCAGAGTAGCTCGATCAGACGCTCCCGGGGAACCGGTCGCCGTCGCGCGACAAGGATCTTCAGCAGATCGCGGGCCTTTTTCGACTGCCATGCGTTCTTCGGGACGGCTTCGCCGTCTCGGACCACCTGGAAAGTGCCCAGCGCGTGGATCGACACCGACGGAGCGAAGCGCGTCAACACGGCGAACGGCCCGGCTGCCGCTCCCGGTCCCGTGTGCACACCGTAGTCACGCACGGTCCGCTCGGCCCTGACC
>JALYQB010000013.1 GCA_030856045.1 Actinomycetota bacterium | reverse complement strand
ACAAGAAACAGGGCAGATTCGACGATTCCGAAGTGATCCCGGTGCCCCTGAGGAACCTCTTCGACACCGAGCCGAAGTGGACCGATTTTTCGGCACGGAACCGCTTCCGCGGACAGGAGGACGACCTCCCCGGCCTTTGCGCCCCGCTGATGGACGTCAATACGCATGATTTCGGGCTGGTGGAGGCGCGCCACCAGCGCCGGCGTGCCCGGGTCCGCACCGTCCTCATCGCAGTCATGGCGGCGCTGCTCGTGATCGCGACGGTCGGCGCCGTTGTGGCCGTGGTCAACCAGCAACGGGCGGAAGAGAGCGCGAACCGCGCTCTCGCTGAGGCCGACTCCGCGGAGGCGCTACTCGCCACGGACAACTCGCCGACGCTCGCTATTGAGCGCGCGCTGCGCGCGTCCACTCGCAGCGACAGCCCGACGGTCAGGTCAGCGATGCTCGCCGTCTCGCAAGCGGCCCGCCGGTTGACGCGAGCCGTCACGTACCCCGAGTCCGAGACTGGACACCCCGCCGAGAATGCACGCTTCTCGAGCGACGGCACCACGCTCGCGGCGTGGGGCCGAGATCGAGCACCGGGCAAGTCGAGGGTCCAGACGTGGAACGTTGCGACCGGCGCAGTGCCCGCGAGCGTGACGGTGAACGCCCGTGATCTTCACGACGCGATCCTGCTCGGTGACCGGTTTCTCGCCGCCTGCAGCGCATCCGGACCGGTGCTGGTCGACCTGGTGGCCGCGTCGACCAACGTCCTCGACAAGGGTTGGCGAGACGGGCCCGGACGCATCTGCGACGTGCGCGAGTTCGACGAGGGTGTGGTCCTGCTGGGAACAGACACTGCCGGTGGCGGTTTGGCCCACGTCATCGACGGCAACGGGGAGGTGCGGACTACCGAGGGTGTCACCACCATCTCTGCGCATCCGTTCGCGCGCTCCGCGATCCTGGCCGGACCTGCGGGCGTCGTCGTGGTGACCTCCGGCGCGGCGACGCCGGTCTCCAAGAGACCCGGCGCGCAGACCGGGTTCGCTGACGCGGGGGGCAACTTCGTTGTGGCGTGGGGTCCGCAGGAGTGGGGCGTTATTACGCAAGGTGCCGGCGGCCCGGCTTTACGCCCCATCACGGTGCCCGCCGGCACCGTGGACGTCGCCCCCGTGCTCGACATCGGGCGGATGACCGGTGAGCTCGCTTGGATCACCGGGGATGGAACCATCGGGTGGACCGGTGACGAGACCCGAACGCGGGTCGAGAACAGTCAGGGCGAGCCGGTGTGGACCCCATACAGCACCCGCCTGGAGCCACTCGCGTACCAGGACTTCGTCGCCGTGTACCGGAACACCGCCGCTGTGGTGCGGCCACCCGGCGCATATCCTGCGGTTGACGCCCCATCCGACGTTCTGCCCACCACTGGGACCACCGACTGGACCCAGCTCGTGGTTCAGGAGCGGATCGGCGTTCCTGAGCAGGGCGGCGGCGAACCAGTCGTCGCCCGCTGCGCGGACCACACGGCCGTGCTGCTCGCAACCGACCTCCCGGAGGGCGGCTCGCTGCTGGTCGACGGGTCCGGCGATGGCCACACGCTGGAAGGCCGAGGCGCGTTCACGGCGCGCTGCGATGCCGTCGATGTGGGTAACTCGCTGGTGATCTTGCCGGACAGCGGCGAGCCCGTCGAGCTGCGTTCGACGCTCGTTGCGGACACCGTGGCCCTATCACCGGTGGGTGACCAAGTCGCCATCGTAAAGGCGGGCTTCCCCATCGAGGTCCTATCGACACTGCCTGCGAATGAGCTGCCGCGACCCTGGGACGTCGCGACGGGACGCGGCGGTACTGTGACCGCGTTCGGCGAGCGCGAGCTGTTCGTGGAAGGTGTACCGAACGAGCGGCTCGTCATAGCCGACGCCTCGGGGATCGTCGGCCGGATCCCGCTCTCAGGCTCGGTGGAAATCACTGCGGCCCGGCCCGACGGCGACGGCGCCGCGCTGATCGAGCTCCCGTCAAAGCGAGTCCTACTTGTCGACGGCCAAGAGTCGGTGCCCGCCCACGCCACGTGCTCGGCTGGGACGGTGAGCTACGTGCCGGGTGCCGACTTCATGCGGTCGTACGACGCTGCGGAGGCACAGATCCCTGCCATTCGGTACGCCTCGGGAGCAACCGACTGTCGAAGCGGACGGGAGTTCTACCTTGATCCAGCGCTGGAGATCGTCGCCTACGACGTCGGAGAAAGCACTGGCCGCATCGTGGCGCGCGTCGGCGACCGTGTCACGGTCACGACTTGGTCCCGTGGTGACAATTCAAGCGTGCGTACCCTAGACGGACCTCCGCTACTCCTTGATGATGCCAATGTGTCCTTCGACCCGACGGGGCAGGTAGCCCTGACTTACTCGTCGGGAGGTCGTCGATTGACCCTTCATCGTCGTGCCGGCGACACCTGGAACGCGGCGCTTAGCATCGCGACCGGGCTGCCCGAAGTCGTGCACGCCCAGGTGGTCGACAACGCCACCCTGATCCTCGCCGTGAGCGGTGAAGGTGGCTTCGAGTTATTCGATGTAACGACTGGCCGCCTCGTCGCTTCGGACCCGGGTCTGGTGGCCACCTTTGAGCCTGTGACCGGCTTCTCAGCCCGCCGAGTCGGCGAACACCTGTTCGTAATCATGCAAACGGCCGGCGACTCGACGGCCACAGCTACTGTCCGCATACCGATCGGAATTTATGCATTGAAGCGTCAACTCTGTGGTCTGTACCGGGCCGATGGATGCGCCCAGTAAGAGCGCGGTGACGAATGCTGAAACTTCGAGGAGCAGCCTCCCGTCCGGAAAGGTTAAAAATAGATGGCAACGCTCGGCGCGAAGACCCGCCACAGGTGCTTCGTCTCATATCATCACGGCGATGAGGTTGAGGTGCAGGACTTCGTCTCGCATTTTGACCACGATCGTGACGTATTCGTGTCGCGGGGAATCGGCGCGGGAATGGCCGGAGATATCATTGACAGTAACGACGCGAGCTATATCATGCGCCGCGTTCGAGAAAAATACATGGCCGGTACGACGGTAACTATCGTAATGATTGGCAGGTGCACCTGGTCGCGAAAGTACGTCGACTGGGAGGTCGCTGCTTCTTTACGAAACAACCCGACCAGTGGGCGAAGTGGCTTGATGGCGGTGACGCTACCTTCGGTCTCAGCTTCGCCTAGGCAGTTGCCACCACGCGTGGCGGATAATCACGAGGGCATCAAAGGGTATGCACGATGGTGGAAGTATCCGCAGTCCATCGAAGCACTAGCCGAACTGATAGAGGCAGCCTACGAGTTGCGCAGTTCAAACCACCTACTAGTGGACAACTCACGAGCACTGTTTTCTTACAACAGGCAGTGTGGGTAGCCGTGGCAAATACAGACCCGCTACCCCAGGAGGCTCTTCCCGGTCTTTTTCAGGCTGCTGACAAGGCGTCTCTCAAGGCGCAGAGCCGCTTCATCTACGCCTCGGGATCACGATTTATACTGGTTGTAGCAGCGGCTGCGCTTGCTGTGGCTTCTTTGGAGACCGACACGGGCATTGACCTAGCTGCCATCGGTGTTGCCGTGCTCTTTGTGGCCGCAGTGTTGGTCGAGATCTGGTTATTGCAAGACCGGCCGCTGGATACTTGGTATGACGGTAGAGCGCTTGCTGAATCGTCCAAGACGCTGGCGTGGCGATATGCAGTTGGTGGAAGGCCCTTCGCGAAGGACTCAACGAACTCTGAGCAACATTTGATTGCAGACTTGCGTGGTCTTATCGTCGATTCATCAGATTCTGCTATTGAGGCGTCAGGCAGTCCTCCCGTCAGCTCCGAGATGCGAGAGTTGCGAGAGGCGTCGCTGGCAAAGCGAAAGGCGGCTTACCTGGCATGGCGACTTGACGATCAACGGGCATGGTATCGCCGTAAGGCACAATGGAACGCGAAGCGCGTGACGTGGTGGCGAATCGCACTAATATCTTTGGAGCTCATTGGTGTTCTTGCGGCGCTGGCTAGAGCCTTCGGTGCGATCAATTTCGATCTACCGGGGCTCGTGGCGGCAGTAATGTGTCCATTCACGGGTGGGCCGTGGTGTCAGGTGGTTGCGGGTGTGGGAAGCCAGGGGTTGCCGGTGAGGGCGTTGTGGATGGCGTCGATGGCGCGGATGTGGTGGCCGCGGGTGCTGACCAGGTAGGAACGGACGCGGCAGTACGCCGCGAGTGTGCTCAGGGTGTGCCAGTAGCCGGAGACGGCCTGGTGTCGTTTCGGGCCTTTGAGGGCCTGCTCGGCGGCGTTGTTGGTCCAGGGCACGGCGAGGTTTCGGGTGAAGGTCCAGACCTGGTCGGCCTTGTCGCGCAGGCGTGTGGCGAGGTTGTATCCGGGGTGGTTGCCCTTGTCCCAGTCGCGGTGGCGGTTGGTGGCGATGCCCCACCCGACCGCTTCGTCGTAGCGTCGCCGCAGATCGGCGAGCAGTGCGGGGTCGAGGTGGTCGCGCCCGTCGGCCTGGGCGGCAGTGACCGCGGCGGCGGCTTCGCACAGCACGCTGATGACCTGCCCGGCCCATTGCTGCTGGGTGGGGTGCAGTTCGAGAACGCCTTTGGCGTGGCGGATGAGGTGCGCGGCGCATTGCTGGACCCCGGCGAGCTGAGGATCGAACTGGTGCCAGCCGACGTAGTCGTCACGGACCAGGTGCCCGGTGTAGCCCTCCAACACACCCAGGCCGGTGAGGGCGGTCTTGGATCGGGAGCCGATCGGGGCGTACCAGACCAGCCGCGCGTCGGGGGTGCGTACGGTGACCGCGTGCGGCGCCCCGGGCACCGGCCGGCCCTGCTCATCGGTGTCTTTGTGGATCACGTTGGTGGGGGTCTCATCGGCGCACAGGACATCCTCGGCGCGCAGCGCGGTCCTCATCGCCTCGTCGAACCCGGCCCCGGCCAGCCGCTGGGCGAACCGGGCCAGGGCGCGGGCCACGAACCCGGTCGACACCGGGGCGGACAGCATCATGGCCATCAGCGCCGCGGTCCGCTCGAGCGGGACGTTGCCCTCGCCGGCCAGCAGGATCGCCGCGGCGTTGACGTTCGGCCCGTAGGCCACCGTGCTCGCCTGCCCGAACGGCGGCGCGGCGGTCGTGGTCTTCCCGCAGCAGCTGCAGCGGCGCCGCGGCAGCAGGTAGTGCACCTTCTGAAGGGTGATCGGCGGCAGGTCCCACACCTGCGCCCACCCCAGGCCCGCGTCGGTGGCCTCGCCCAGATCCGCACCGCACCCCGAACAGTCACCCGGCGCCGCCACGGTCTCGGTCCGATCCGGCGTGACCGTCGGTGTCAGCCCCGAGCCCTGGTGGCCGGGCTGCCC
>JALYQB010000765.1 GCA_030856045.1 Actinomycetota bacterium | reverse complement strand
CTCGACACCCCGCTCGCCGAGTCCGGGATCATCGGTACCGCGGTGGGGCTCGCGCTGCGCGGCTTCCGCCCCGTGTGCGAGATCCAGTTCGACGGCTTCGTGTTCCCCGGCTTCGACCAGATCGTGTCCCAGCTCGCGAAGCTGCACTTCCGCTCGCAGGGCAGGCTGCCGATGCGCGTGGTCGTGCGCATCCCGCACGGCGGCGGCATCGGCGCGGTGGAGCACCACTCGGAGTCGCCCGAGTCGCTGTTCGCGCACGTCGCGGGGCTGAAGGTGGTCGCGTGCTCGAACCCGGCCGACGCCCACTGGATGATCCGCCAGGCCATCGCGTGCGACGACCCGGTGATCTTCTTCGAGCCGAAGCGGCGGTACTGGGAGAAGGGTGAGTTCGACCCGGACGCCCAGCCGCCACCGCTGTTCACCTCGCGGGTGGTGCGCCCCGGCACGACCGTCACCGTCGCCGCGTACGGCCCGATGGTCCGGACCGTGCTGGACGCGGCTGCGGCCGCCGCGTCAGAGTCGTCTGGGGCCGACCTCGAGGTCATCGACCTGCGGACGCTCTCGCCACTGCACCTCGGTCCGGTGTTCGACTCCGTGCGCCGCACCGGCCGGCTGGTCTGCGTGTCCGAGGCGCCCCGGGAGTGCTCGATCACCGCCGAGGTCGCCGCCCAGGTGCAGCAGGAATGCTTCTACTCGCTGGAGGCGCCGGTACTGCGGGTGACCGGGTTCGACACCCCGTACCCGCCGTCGCAGGTCGAGGAGGAGTACCTGCCCGACCTGGACCGGGTGCTCGACGCCGTCGACCGGGTGTTGGAGTACTGATGCCGCGGCTCAAGCGCTTCGCGCTGCCCGACGTCGGAGAGGGCCTCACCGAGGCGGAGATCCTCCGGTGGCACGTCGCGCCCGGCGACACGGTGGCGGTGAACCAGACGGTCGTCGAGATCGAGACGGCGAAGGCGGCCGTCGAACTGCCGAGCCCGTACGCCGGGGTGGTCACCGAGCTCCTCGCCGAGCCCGGTACGACCGTCGACGTCGGCACGCCGATCCTCACGATCGACCTCGACCCCGGTAGTGCGGCCGCCGCCCCCGACGACGACGCCGTGCCCAACCTCGTCGGCTACGGCCCCCACGCCGGGTCCGCCCGCCGACGCCCCCGCCGCGGCGCTGCCCCTACGCCGGCCGCAGCGAACGGCACCTTCACTGCGTCGGACGCAGTGAAGGTGCCGTTCACGCCGGAGCCGGCGGAGCCGGCGGTGCCCGCGGTGCCGCTCGCCAAGCCGCCGGTGCGCAAGCTTGCGAAGGACCTCGGGGTGGACCTCCGGTCGCTCACCGGGTCCGGGGAGGGTGGCGTGATCACCCGTGAGGACGTCCGCGCGGCGGTGGACGGTGCGGTGGTGGCCGCGGTGTCTGTCGGCGCCGGTGACCGTCGCGTGCCCGTCCGCGGGGTGCGCAAGGCGACCGCCGCGGCGATGGTGGCCTCGGCGTTCACCGCGCCGCACGTCACCGAGTTCCTCACCGTCGACGTCACGCCGATGATGGAGCTGCGGGCGCGGCTCGCGACCGATCACGCGTTCCGCGAGGTGCGGGTGACCCCGCTCGCGTTCGCCGCGAAGGCCGTGTGCCTCGCGGCGCGGCGGACCCCGGACGTCAACGCGAGCTGGGACGACGCCGCAGGCGAGATCGTCTACTTCGGGTCGGTACACCTCGGCATCGCCGCGGCCACCCCCCGTGGGCTCGTGGTCCCCAAGGTTCGCGACGCCGACCGGATGGGGCTGGCCGAGCTCGCCGTAGCGCTCGACGAGCTGACGGCGACCGCGCGCGAGGGCCGCACCGCGCCCGCGGACCTCACCGGCGGCACGTTCACGATCAGCAACGTCGGCGTGTTCGGCGTCGACACCGGCACGCCGATCATCAATCCCGGCGAGTCGGCGATCCTCGCGCTCGGGGCGATCCGGGACATGCCGTGGGTGGTCGACGGGGCGGTCGTGCCGCGCAAGGTCTGCCAGCTCGCGCTGTCGTTCGACCACCGCGTCGTCGACGGGCAGCAGGGGTCGCAGTTCCTCGCCGACGTAGGAGCCCTACTCACCGACCCAGCCCGGGCGATCACCTACTGACCAAGCGGCCAGAACTGCCACATGGCTCCAGGTGGCTGTGGTCGTCCAGCGACTACCCTTGAGGTCGTGCGGTTCAGTGTCGGGGCGGCGACGCTGGGCGCGGCTGTCACGGGTGCGCTCGCCGTGCGGTACTCGGGGGAGGCGACCGCGGGGCCGGTCGACCGCGCCGTTGCCGACGCGCTGCACGACGCGCTGGGCACGGCACCGCGCCTGGATCTGCTGGCCGACCTCGGCAACCCCCCGGTCGTGGTGG
>JALYQB010000750.1 GCA_030856045.1 Actinomycetota bacterium | reverse complement strand
CGCCGCCGGAGAGCTTCGTCACGTCTGCATCACCGGCCGGCACGCGAAGCGCGTCCATGGCGAGGTCGAGCTGCGCGTCGAGGTCCCTGACGTCGAAGTGGTCGAGCTTCTCCTGCAGCTCTCCCATCTCGACGAGGAGCTCGCCGACGCGGACCGCCTCGGCGAGCTCGCCGACGCCGCCGGCCCGCTGGTGCCCGCGATGGCCTGACCAGCGTCTGAGGCTGACCGGGCCGGTCAGCGACGGCCGCGCTGCCCGGCCTCGCGAGGCGCAACTACCATTCCGGGGTGGCTGAGTTCATCTACACCATGAAGAAGGTGCGCAAGGCGCACGGCGACAAAGTCATCCTGGACGACGTCTACATCTCCTTCTACCCCGGCGCGAAGATCGGCGTGGTCGGGCCCAACGGCGCCGGCAAGTCCACGGTCCTGCGGATCATGGCCGGGCTGGAGCAGCCGAACAACGGTGAGGCGTTCCTGTCCCCCGGCGCCTCGGTGGGGATCCTGCAGCAGGAGCCCACGCTGAACGAGGAGAAGACCGTCCTCGGCAACGTCGAGGAGGGCGTCGGCGAGATCAAGGCGAAGCTCGACCGCTTCAACGCGATCGCCGAGGAGATGGCCACCGACTACTCGGACGCGCTCATGGTGGAGATGGGCAAGCTCCAGGAGGATCTGGACCACGCCGACGCGTGGGACCTCGACTCCCAGCTCGAGCAGGCGATGGACGCGCTGCGCTGTCCGCCGCCCGACGAACCGGTGGATCACCTCTCCGGCGGTGAGCGGCGCCGGGTCGCGCTGTGCAAGCTGCTGTTGTCGAAGCCGGACCTGCTGCTGCTCGACGAGCCCACGAACCACCTCGACGCCGAGAGCGTGCTGTGGCTCGAGCGGTTCCTCGCCGCCTACCCCGGTGCCGTGCTGGCCGTGACCCACGACCGGTACTTCCTGGACAACGTGGCGGAGTGGATCCTCGAGCTCGACCGCGGCCGCGCCTATCCGTACGAGGGCAACTACTCGGTCTACCTGGAGAAGAAGGCGGAGCGGCTCGCCGTCTCGGGCAAGAAGGACGTGAAGCTGCAGAAGCGGTTGCGCGACGAGCTGGCCTGGGTCCGGTCAGGCGCCAAGGCCCGGCAGGCCAAGGGCCGCGCGCGGCTCACGCGGTACGAGGAGATGGCGGCCGAGGCGGAGCGCACCCGGAAGCTCGACTTCGAGGAGATCCAGATCCCCGCAGGTCCGCGCCTGGGCAACGTGGTGGTCGAGGTCTCGCACCTCGACAAGGGCTTCGACGGCCGGATGTTGATCAAGGACCTGTCGTTCACGCTGCCCCGCAACGGCATCGTAGGGGTGATCGGGCCCAACGGAGTGGGCAAGACGACCCTGTTCACGACGATCGTGGGGCTCGAACAGCCGGACTCCGGAACCGTGAAGATCGGCGAGACGGTCACGCTCTCCTACGTCGACCAGAACCGCGCCGGGATCGACCCGGCGAAGAACGTGTGGGAGGTCGTCTCGGACGGTCTGGACTACCTGCACGTCGGCAACACCGAGATGCCGTCCCGTGCGTACGTCAGCGCCTTCGGCTTCAAAGGCCCCGACCAGCAGAAGCCCGCCGGGGTGCTGTCCGGCGGTGAGCGCAACCGGCTCAACCTGGCGCTCACCCTCAAACAGGGCGGTAACCTCATCCTGCTCGACGAGCCGACGAACGACCTCGACGTCGAGACGCTCGGTTCGCTGGAGAACGCTCTGGAACAGTTCCCCGGTTGCGCCGTGGTGATCTCCCACGACCGGTGGTTCCTGGACCGCGTGGTGACCCACATCCTGGCCTGGGAGGGCACGGACGCGAACCAGGCCGACTGGTACTGGTTCGAGGGCAACTTCGAGGCGTACGAGCAGAACAAGATCGAGCGGCTGGGCGCGGACGCGGCTCGGCCGCATCGCGTGACGCACCGCAAGCTGACCCGGGACTGAGCCCGGGGCGCGGACCGAGGCAGGGGGGAGCAGAGATGGACAGCACGGTGCGGGCAGACCTGAACGGACACGGTCCGGCGCAGCGCTCGGACCCGGAGGCGGTGCTGCTACAGCGGGCACCGGAGCTGGGCATGGCGCTCATCGGACGCGCCACCCCCAGTGACGCGCAGGCCGAGCTGCGTGCGCAGCTCACCCGCGCCACGATCTTCAACCGGTTGGAGCGCAAGGCGGACGCGGCAGGGCAGGCGGCTCCCGCGCTGCGTCGGGCCGAGCAGCTCGGGGCGGCCGACCTCGCCCGCGCGCTGCGCGTCGAGC
>JALYQB010000706.1 GCA_030856045.1 Actinomycetota bacterium | reverse complement strand
CCGGCGCCGCGATGGTGACCGACTGCAGGAGCCGCTCCAGTGCCGCCTCGACGTCTTCCTTCCACGTCAGCGCGGTGCGCAGCTCCAGGCGCAGCCGCGGCCAGCGTGCGTGCGGTCGCACCGTCTTGAAACCCACCTGCTGCAGGAAGGCCGCGGGCACGACGCACGAGGACGTCTCGTCGGGCCGCGCGTCGCCGAACGCCTCCACGGCCTTCACCCCGCGCCGGATGAGATCCTTGGCGACGGCCTGGACGAGCAGCCGCGCGAGCCCGCCCTCCTCGAACTCCGGTAGCACCCGCAGCGTCGTGAGCAGCACCGCGTCGGCGCTGACCGGTGACGTGGGGAACGCCGCAGCCCGCGGCACCGCAGCCGGCGGCGCGTAGAGCACATACCCGGCCGGGACGTCGCCTGCCATCACGATCCGGCCGCAGGAGCCCCACTCCAGCAGGACACCGGAAACCCAGGCCTCCTTCTCGAGATCGGTCTGCCCGAACTCCTCAGCCTGTTCCCGGATGTGCGGCGCGAGCTCCCAGAACACGCAGCGGCGACACTGCTTCGGCAGGTTGTCCAGGTTGTCCAGGGTGACGCCGACGACCCGACGCGACACCGGATCTCCCCTCCACTCGCCCGACCGACGCACGCCGACAAGGGCGCACCGACTGCCCAGCATAGGCCGACACCCCCCGAGAAGGCACCCGGATCACGTCACACTGTCCTCTGCACCGCCAAGAGACCTCGCTCCCGAGACCCAGGCCCCGACCGCAGGTCGCAGCCTCGACCGGCACCTGCACCGTTACGCGCAGCGTCGGTCCACTGTGGACTGACCAGCTAGACCGTCGGCCTGCCGCCCACCGTCACCGTGACGGATCGGGGTGTGGGTGTGGTTGATGGGCCCGTTCAGTCGTCTGACGGATTCGGCACGGCCTGATCGGGCGCCATGAGGCCGACGATCCGCTCCAGGTCGTCCACGGATCCGAACTCGATCACGATGCGTCCCTTGCGGCGGCCGAGGTCGATCTTGACGCGGGTCTCGAAACCGTCGGAGAGCCGCTCGGCGAGGTCCTGCAGCCCCGGGGCGTGCATCGGGCGGCGTGGCGCCGGCTTGGCAGCCGCAGCGGGCGCATGCCGGGCGAGCGTCGCAGCCTCCTCGGTGGCACGCACCGAGAGTCCCTCGGCGACGATACGCGCGGCGAGATCCTCCTGCGCGCCGGCGTCCTCGAGGCTGAGCAACGCCCGCGCGTGGCCCGCCGAGAGCACCCGGGCCGCGACCCGACGCTGCACCGCCACCGGCAGCCGGAGCAGCCGCACGGTGTTCGTGATGGCGGGGCGGCTGCGGCCGATCCGCGCGGCGAGCTGCTCATGCGTCACATCGAACTCGTCGAGCAGCTGGGAGTAGGCCGCCGCCTCCTCCAGGGGGTTCAGTTGCACCCGGTGGATGTTCTCGAGCAGAGCGTCGCGCAGCATCGCGTCGTCGGTGGTCTGCCGGACGATGGCGGGGATGCGCTCAAGGCCCGCCTGCTGGGCCGCGCGCCAGCGCCGCTCACCCATCACCAGTTCGTAGGACCCGGCGTCCCGCTCGCGGACGACGATCGGCTGCAGCAACCCGAACTCGCGGATCGAGTGCTCCAGCTCGGCGAGGGTCTCCTCGTCGAAGACGCTCCGTGGCTGCTTCGGGTTCGGCACGATCCGCGCGGTGGGCACCTCGCGGTACACCGCGCCCGCGACGCCGTCCCGCGCCAGCGCCGGCATGCCGGGAACGTGGTCGGCAGACGGGCCGCTGGGGATCAGCGCAGCGAGGCCACGTCCCAGCCCACCCTTCCGCTCGGGTGTCACCGGCGGTCGTCCGCGGCACCGCGCACCGCGATCTCCCGCGCGGCGTCGAGGTAGCTCATCGACCCCCGCGAGCCGGGGTCGTAGACGAGAACGGTCTGGCCGTAACCCGGCGCCTCGGACACCTTCACGCTGCGCGGGATGACAGTGCGCAGCACCTGGTCGCGGAAATGCTCCCGGACGTCCGCGGTCACCTGGTCGGCGAGCTTGGTGCGCCCGTCGTACATCGTCAGCAGGATCGTCGACACGGTCAGTGCCGGGTTCAGGTGCGCCTGCACGAGGTTGATGTTGCTCAGCAGCTGCCCGAGGCCCTCCAGCGCGTAGTACTCGCACTGGATCGGGATGAGCACCTCCGGTGCCGCGACCAACGCGTTCACCGTGAGCAGCCCGAGCGAGGGTGGGCAATCGATGAAGACGTAGTCGACGTCCAGCTCGGCGAGCGCGCCGGGGGAGAGCGCCTGCTTCAACCGCGTCTCCCGCGCCACCATCGACACCAGCTCGATCTCCGAGCCCGCGAGGTCGATCGTCGCGGGCACGCAGAGCAGGTTCGGTGACTGCGGGCTCGTCACAACGGTGTCCGCGAGGTGAATCTCGCCGAGCAGCAGCTCGTACACCGAAGGTGTGCCGGACCGGTGCTCGACGCCGAGCGCGGTGCTCGCGTTGCCCTGCGGGTCGAGGTCGACGACGAGTGTGCGCACCCCGTGCAGCGCGAGCGCCGCCGCGAGGTTCACCGTGCTCGTCGTCTTGCCGACGCCGCCCTTCTGGTTCGCGACGGTCAGCACGCGCCGGCGCGCGGGCCGCGGCATGGTGCCCGCAGGGTGCTGGACCCGGGTGGCGCGCTCGGCCTCCTCGGCGATGGGCGTCCACCCGTCGGCGTCGCGCCCGTCGGGGTAGAGGACGTGGCCCGCACCGACCGCACCGATCGGGGTCGACGCGCGGTCACGTGCGCCACCGGCGATCCGCAACGAGATGGTTTCACGTGAAACCGTGTCACGTGAAACCGTGTCACGTGATGCGACGGCCGCGAGCCGTTCGGGGTTCACACTCACCGATCCTTCCTCCTGCCCGACGACGCGCCGCTCCCGCCACGCCGCTGCACCACTACCACTGTCGTCGGTGGGTCCACCACCGTCGCACCGCACTGCACGATGTCGACGACCTCACCCGCGGCCCGCCGGACGTCCTGCGCGTCGCGCACCGCCTCGTCGGCCGCGCTCGCGCCCTTCAGCGCGAGGAGCTGCCCGCCCGGGCGCAGGAACGGCAGACACCACCCTGCCAAGCGACCGAGCGGCGCCACCGCCCGGGCCATCACCACGTCCCAGTCACGGGCGATCCCATCGGTCTGCTCCGCGCGTCCCCGGTGGACGGTGACCGGCACATCGAGGTCCGCGACGACCTCCTCGAGGAAGACCACCCGCCGCGCCATCGGTTCGAGCAGCGTCACCGCGACGTCCGGCCGCGCCAGCGCGACGGGGATACCGGGCAGTCCGGCACCGGACCCGACGTCCAGCACCCGGCTCCCGGCCGCGACCAGTTCGGTCACCACCGCGGAGTTCAGCACGTGACGGCACCACAGCCGGTCGGTTTCATGGGGGCCCACGGCGCCGCGCTCGACACCAGGCCCGGCCAGCAGCGCGACGTAGCGCTCCGCGAGCGTCAGCCGGTCGCCGAACACCGCCACCGCACCGGGCGGCGCAGCCGGCACCGCATCGGATCCGTCCATGCGCACCGTCCTCGTCCGCGATGTTTCACGTGAAACCGTCGTCCTCGTGCAACCGTCCTCGTGTGAAGGCCCCGCGGAACCCGGGTCCACGGGGCCGCGATCCGCTGCTGCGACCGCGTCAGCTCTCGGGCAGCACGACAACGCGGCGGCGGGGCTCCTCACCCTCGCTCTCACTCACGACACCCTCGACGACGGCGACGGCGTCGTGCACGATCTTCCGCTCGAACGGGGTCATCACCGCAAGCCGCACGGGCTCACCACCGTCGAGGACTTTCGCTGCCGTCGAGCGGCCGAGGTCGGTGAGCTCCGTTCGACGGGCCGCACGCCACTGCGCGATGTCGAGCATCAGTCGGCTGCGGACGCCGGTCGCCTGCTGCACCGCGAGGCGGGTGAGCTCCTGCAGCGCATCGAGCACCGCACCCCGGGTGCCGACCAGCTTCTCCAGGTCCTCCCCGCCGTCGATGCTCACGATCGCGCGGCCGACCTCGACATCGAGGTCGATGTCGCCGTCGTAGTCCACGAGGTCGAGCAGCCGCTCGAGGTAGTCGCCGGCGACATCCCCTTCCTGCACCAGCAGGTCGTCCGGCCCCGCCTCGGCGCCACCCCTTCGACCACGGGTCACCTCCGTCTCCGAGCCCTCGGCCTCCAGCGTCTCCGCCACCGCCGTCTCCTCTCCCCGTACCGTCGTTGTCACCGGCGCTTCTTGTTCTTCTTGGTCCGGGTCCGTGGCGGCACGGTGCCGCCACGGGACCCGCTGCCGCCCTTGCCGTTCCGGTTGCCGGTACCGCCGCCCGTCGTCGGCGACCCGCTGCCGTTCACCGAACTCTCACCGTTCACCGAGCCCTCACCGTTCACCGAGCCCTCACCGCCGGTCGTGGCAGCGCCGCTCGTCGAGCCCTCACCGTCGGTCGCGCCCACATCGGCCGTGCCGGCATCGGCGGCACCGTCGGGCGGCACCTCGCGCTTCGGGCGCACCGGCTTCTGGCCCGGGCGCGGCCCGAGGGCCTCGCGCTGCGCAACCGCGGCCCGCTTCAGCTCGGCTTCCTCGGCGTCGATCTTGTGATAGATCACGTACTGCTGGCCGAGCGTCCACGCGTTGTTGGACATGAAATAGATGAGGATCGCGAGCGGGAAGAACGGGCCGCCGGCCACGACACCGATCGGGAACAGGTACAGCAACACCTTGTTCATGATCGCGGCTTGTGGGTTCGCGGCCTGCGCCTCGGTCTGCCGGGCGACCGAGTGGCGCGAGGTGAGGTGGGTCAGCACCCCGGCCAGGATCGTCAGCGGCACCGCGACCAGCGCGACGTCCACCCGGGTGACGTCCCCGAACCGCCCCAGCAGCTCCGAGCTCTGGGTGATGTACGCCGACAGCGGGGCACCGAACAGGTCGGCGTCGAGGAACGAGCGGACGTCCGTAGCGCTGAAGACGTAGTTGCCGATCTGGCGGTTCTGCTCCGCCGTGAGGAAGTCGCGGTTGAACGACTTCAGTACGTGGAACAGACCGATGAAGACCGGGATCTGCACGAAGATCGGCAGGCAGCCGGCGATGGGGTTCACGCCGTGCTCCGCCTGCAGCTTCTGCATCTCGACCCCCATCTTCTGGCGGTCGTTGCCGTATTTCTTCTTCAGCTTCTGGATCTCGGGCGTGAACTCCTGCATCTTGCGCATCGAGCGGACCTGCATGACGAAGGGCTTGATCAGCAGGATGCGGAGCGTGAAGACGAGGAACACCACCGCGAGCGCCCAGGTGATGCCGCTGGCCGGGCCGAGGAACGGGATGGCACCGAACACGTTGTGCCAGAACCACAGGATGGCCGACACCGGGTAGTAGATGAAGTTCAGCAAGACGGCTCACTCTCGGCGGGCGGGCGGGGGACCGCGGTCGCCTTCCGGCTCGGCGGCACGGGGTCCAGACCTCCAGGGTGCCAGGGCGCACAGCGGAGCAGCCGCCACAGTGTCAGGCAGCACCCGCGCAGCACACCGTGGATCGTGACGGCCTCGACGGCGTACGCGCTGCACGTGGGGTGGAACCGGCACGTGGGCGGCAGCCCCGGCGAGATCCACTTCTGGTAGAAGCGCACCGGCGCCAGCACGACCGCGGCGGCACGACCCCTCGACGCCGCAGTCATCGACGGCGGCCCGGCGACAGCACCCGGGTGAGGGCGGCATCGAGGTCGCGGCCCAGTGTCGCGCTCGACGCCGTGGCCGCAGGCGGCAGCGCCCGGACGACGACGAGTGCGCTCACGGGAAGCCGGTCCCACCGCTCGCGCATCTGGTGGCGCAGCCGGCGCTGCACCCGGTGGCGCACGACGGACCCACCGACCGCTCGGCTCACGACGAAGCCGACGCGGGTGGGTCCGGAGCCCCGCGCCACATCCACGACCGCCACATGCACGACCGCCACATGCACGACGACGGTCCCACGGGAGGCACGGCGGCCCCGTCGGACCGCCGTGGTGAAATCCTCCCGGCGGGTCAGGCGAGCGGCCGCAGGCAGCACCGGGCGGTGTCCGGTGTCCTTCAGGCCGACAGCTCGGAACGACCGCGGCGCCGACGCGCCGCGACGATGGCGCGCCCGGCGCGGGTGCGCATGCGCAGCCGGAACCCGTGGGTCCGCGCCCGGCGACGGTTGTTCGGCTGGAACGTGCGCTTGCCCTTGCTCACGGCTGTTCCTTCTCCCGGTGATCGCGAGTCCACAGCGCACTGGCGGCCTGCGGAACTGGGTCGCTCCCACCGCGACGGACCGAGCGCGGCACGTGCGCTCGGCGCGCGACGATGCCCACCTGTCGGCGGGAGACCTCTGCGAGTTTAGGCGGCCCGCCGGGACCGGTCAAAGCGCCCCTAGCACGGACGCGCCGCCGCCACGGCGGACACGCCGCACGCCAGGTGGACACACCGCGGTTGGGCACACCGCGGTTGTGACCGCGAGCGGCGTTTTGCTAGCGTTCCGCACTCGCGGTTTCCGTCCTGGCAGCGGACGTGCACCGATCCGCCCGGCGCAGCCCACACCTGTGGACAACCTTGGGGAACGCTGGGGGTCCGGGGTCACCGACCCGCCGGGGAGGGGAGTCGTAGGTGTCGGACCGTCCGACGGACCTCGGCCAGATCTGGTACGAGGTCGTCCAGGAGCTCTCGTCCGGGACGCTCTCCGCCCAGCAGCGCGCCTGGATGCGGGTGACCCGCCCGATCGGTCTCCTCGACGGCACCGCGCTGCTCGCTGCGCCCAGTGACTTCGCGAAGGAAGCCATCGAGCGTGCGCTGCGCGAGCCCATCACCACCGCACTCTCGCGCCACCTCGGCCGTGACGTCTCTCTCGCGGTGAAGGTCGACCACCCGTTGCCGATCCCCCCGGAACTGCCGACGGACGGCGCGGCATCGCACCTGCCCATGTCGACCGAGGACGGCGACGGTGGCGAGGAGGTCGACGAGGAGGGTGACGCGCTCGCGACGGTCACCGAGATCTGGCCGACGTTCGCCGGACCGTCGTCGCCGCAGCCGACGAAGGCGCCGAACTCGCAGACCAGGCTCAACGAGAAGTACACCTTCGACACGTTCGTCATCGGTGCGTCGAACCGGTTCGCGCACGCCGCTGCGGTGGCCGTCGCCGAGGCGCCCGCGCGGGCGTACAACCCGCTGTTCGTGTGGGGGGAGTCGGGGTTGGGCAAGACCCACCTGCTGCACGCGGTGGGGCACTACGCGCAGCGGCTGTTCCCCGGGATGCGGGTGCGGTACGTGTCCACCGAGGAGTTCACCAACGACTTCATCAACTCGCTGCGCGACGACCGCAAGGTGGCCTTCCAGCGCCGCTACCGCGACGTCGACGTGCTGCTGGTGGACGACATCCAGTTCCTCGAGGGCAAGGAGGGCACCCAGGAGGAGTTCTTCCACACCTTCAACACGCTGCACAACGCCAACAAGCAGATCGTCGTGTCCTCCGACCGGCCGCCGAAGGGCCTCGCGACGCTGGAGGACCGGCTGCGCACCCGGTTCGAGTGGGGTCTCATCACCGACATCCAGCCCCCGGAGCTGGAGACCCGCATCGCGATCCTGCGCAAGAAGGCGGCCGGGGACCGCCTCGCCGCCCCCGACGAGGTCCTCGAGTTCATCGCCGCCCGCATCGAGCGCAACATCCGCGAGCTCGAGGGCGCACTCATCCGGGTCACCGCATTCGCCTCGCTCAACCGCCAGCCCGTCGACGTCCAGCTGGCCGAGATCGTGCTGCGCGACCTCATCCCCGACGCACAGTCACACGACATCGGGGCACCGGTGATCATGGCGGTGACCGCCGAGTACTTCGGGCTCACGCTCGAGGACCTGTGCGGGCCGGGGAAGACGAAGGCGCTGGCGCAGTCCCGCCAGATCGCCATGTACCTGTGCCGGGAGCTCACCGACCTCTCACTGCCCCGGATCGGTCAGACGTTCGGCGGCCGGGACCACACCACGGTCATGCACGCGGACAAGAAGATCCGCAAGGAGATGGCCGAACGGCGGCGGACCTACGACCAGGTCCAGGAGCTGACCTCCCGCATCAAGCAGCGCGCGCGCACCTGAACCGGTATCACCCATCCCCTTCCGGCCACGCACACCTGGGGACAACCCTGTGGACAACCTCCCCGAAATGTGGACGACGGCGTCGTCCGCCGGGTTGTCCACCGCGACAGCCGACGATGCACCGTCACGCTGTGCCGCGATCCACAGGACGCCGCGCCGTCCGACGTGCAGCGATCGCAGCAGTCCACAGCGTCCACAGGCGCTACTACTGTCACTGGTTTTCTCTCTCAGGAGAGGGAACTTCACAAAGACCCGGTGGACACCCGGCCCCGGTGCAGGCCTGGACCCCGGTGGGGACCTACGGTGGGCCGCACCGCCACCCGCCCCGACGGAGAGGACCTGCCGTGCAGCTGGGACTCGTCGGCCTCGGCCGGATGGGCTTCAACATGGCTGAGCGGCTCCGTGCGGCAGGGGTCGAGGTCGTCGGGTTCGACCGCAACCCCGGTGTGGCCGACGTGGGATCCCTCACCGAGCTGGTCGACGCGCTGGCCGTGCCCCGCGCGGTGTGGGTGATGGTGCCCTCGGGTGAGCCGACGCAGCAGACCATCGGGGACCTGGCCACGCTGCTCGCCGAGGGCGACGTCGTCGTGGACGGCGGGAACTCCCGGTACACCGACGACCAGGCGCACGCCGCGCAGCTCGCCGAGCACGGCATCGGCTACCTCGACTGCGGCGTCTCCGGCGGCGTGTGGGGCCGCGAGAACGGCTACGGCCTCATGGTCGGCGGGCAGGACCGCCACGTGCAGGCGCTGCTGCCGGTGTTCGACGCACTGCGCCCCGAGGGCCCCCGCGAGGAGGGCTTCGCCCACGCCGGGGCCGTCGGTGCGGGCCATTTCGCGAAGATGGTGCACAACGGCATCGAGTACGGGCTGATGCAGGCCTACGCCGAGGGCTACGAGCTGCTCACCGCCGCCGACGTCGTCACCGACGTGCCGTCCGTGATGCAGGCCTGGACGCGTGGCACCGTCGTGCGGTCGTGGCTGCTGGACCTGCTCGTGCTCGCGCTCAAGGAGGACCCCGAGCTCGACGGCCTGCGCGGCTACGTCGAGGACTCGGGGGAGGGCCGCTGGACCGTCGAGGAGGCCATCGGCCTGTCGGTCCCGCTGCCGGTGATCTCCGCGGCGCTGTTCGCGCGGTTCGCCAGCCGGCAGGTCGACTCGCCTGCGATGAAGGCGGTCGCGGCGCTGCGCAACCAGTTCGGCGGGCACGCCGTGCACCGGGCCGGGCCCACCTCCGGGTCCGGCGAGGTCACCTGAGCCGACATGCACGTCCGCACCCTCGCGGTGACCGACTTCCGCTCCTGGGAGCACGCGGAGCTGGCCCTGGAGCCCGGGGTGGCCGTCCTCGTGGGCCCCAACGGGCACGGCAAGACGAACCTCGTCGAGGCGCTGGGCTACGTCGCGACGCTCGGCTCGCACCGGGTCGCGACCGACGCGCCGCTGGTGCGGCTGGGAGCCGAGCGTGCGGTGGTGCGCACGACCGTCGTGCACGACGGCCGGGAGCTGACCGTCGAGCTGGAGATCACGCCGGGGCGCGCGAACCGGGCGCGGGTGAACCACTCGCCGGTGCCGCGGCCGCGGGAGGTGCTCGGCATCCTGCGCATCGTGCTGTTCGCGCCCGAGGACCTGGCGCTGGTCCGCGGCGACCCCGGCGAGCGGCGCCGGTTCCTCGACGAGCTGCTCATGACCCGGGTACCGCGGCTCGCCGGGGTGCGGGCCGACTACGACAAGGTGCTGCGGCAGCGCTCGGCGCTGCTCAAGACCGCGGGCCGGCGCTCCGGCGGCGGTGACCTGCGCACCCTCGACGTGTGGGACGGGCACCTCGCGCGGCACGGGGCGGAGCTCCTCGCCGCCCGCCTGCGGCTGCTCGACGCGCTGGGCCCGCACGTGGTGAAGGCGTACGCCGGCGTCGCCGGGTCGGGTGGGCAGACGTCGCCGGACCGGCCGGTGGGGTTGCGGTACCGGTCCAGCCTGGGGTCCGCGTCGCCGCCTGGCCCGGCGGACGCCGCCGCGCTGGAGACCGCGATGCTCGCCGAGCTGGTGCGGGTGCGGCCCCAGGAGGTCGAGCGCGGGGTGTGCCTGGTGGGGCCGCACCGCGACGACGTCGAGCTGCTGCTCGGTGACGGCCCGGCGAAGGGGTACGCCAGCCACGGGGAGTCGTGGTCGCTCGCGCTCGCGCTGCGGCTCGGCAGCTACGAGCTGCTGCGCGGCGAGGGTGCCGAGCCCGTTCTCGTGCTCGACGACGTCTTCGCCGAGCTCGACCGCCACCGCCGCTCGCGGCTCGCCGAGGTGGCGCTGGGCGCGGAGCAGGTGCTCGTCACGGCCGCCGTCGCGCAGGACGTGCCCGCCGAGCTCGGCGGAGTCTGGTTCGATGTGCAGGAGGGGCAGGTGCGCCGTGCCCGATGACGAGTCCCGTCCGGTGCCTCCAGGTGACGGCGATCGGGGGCACCGGACGCCGAGAGACAGCTCGACTGGGGATAAACCTGTGGATGGTGTGGATAACTCCGTCACCCGTGGGCACCGGGCGGCGACAGCGGAACCCGGGATACCCCAGAAGGGTGCATCCTCCACAGAGGGTGGACCTCGACTCGACCGTCAGGGTGAGCCACCGCGGGGTCCCGACCTCGCTCGGGCCGCCCTCGAGGCCGCCCGAGCCGCCGCGCGGTCCACCGGC
>JALYQB010000686.1 GCA_030856045.1 Actinomycetota bacterium | reverse complement strand
GTGCGCCGGGTGGCTCGCGGCCACCGGCGACGGGTCGTCCGCCGCGGCGAGCTCGGCGTCGGCCGCCGGATCCTCGGGGAGCAGCGTCGCGTCGGGTCCCAGCAGGTTGCCGTGGGTCGTCATGGCGCCATCCTCTCGGGTCGGCTGCGGTGGCAGGCGCCCGGGGCTACCCCGCGAGCATCCGCCCCGCCGACCGCAGGTTCTCGCAGCCCTGCGCCACCCGCGCCGCCATCGACTGTTCCGCGACCTTGAGGTAGCTGCGCGGGTCGTACACCTTCTTGTCGCCGACCTCGCCGTCCACCTTGAGCACGCCGTCGTAGTGGGTGAACATGTGCGCCGCGATCGGCCGCGTGAACGCGTACTGAGCGTCGGTGTCGATGTTCATCTTGACCACGCCGTAGCCCAGCGCCTCGTGGATCTCCGCCGGCAGCGACCCGGAACCGCCGTGGAACACCAGGTCGAACGGCTTCGAGCCGGGCTCCAAGCCGAGCTGCTGCGTCGCCACCTCCTGGCCCTGCTTCAGGATCTCGGGGCGCAGCTTCACGTTGCCCGGCTGGTAGACGCCGTGCACGTTGCCGAACGTCGCGGCCAGCAGGTACCGGCCCTTCTCTCCGGCGCCGAGTGCCTTCACGGTGTGCTCGTAGTCGCCGGGTGCGGTGTAGAGCTTGTCGTTGATGTCGTGCGCGACGCCGTCCTCCTCGCCGCCCACGACTCCGATCTCCACCTCGAGGATGAGCTTCGCCTTGCCGCAGGACTCGAGGAGCTCCGCGGCGATCGCGAGGTTCTCGTGCAGCTCGGTCGCCGAGCCGTCCCACATGTGGGACTGGAACAGCGGGGTCTCCCCGCGGTTCACCCGCTCCTGCGAGATCGCGATGAGCGGCCGCACGAACCCGTCCAGCTTGCTCTTCGGGCAGTGGTCGGTGTGCAACGCGACGTGGACGGGGTACTTCGCCGCGACGACGTGCGCGAACTCCGCCATCGCCACCGCACCCGTCACCATGTCCTTGACCTTCGACCCGGACGCGAACTCCGACCCGCCGGTCGACAGCTGCACGATGCCGTCGCTCTCCGCCTCGGCGAACCCGCGCAGCGCGGCGTTCAGCGTCTCCGACGACGTGACGTTGATGGCCGGGTAGGCGAACGAGCCCGCCTTCGCGCGATCGAGCATCTCCCCGTAGACCTCGGGTGTGGCGATGGGCATTGCGTGTCCTTTCCCTCGGGCGCGTTCGGGCGAAGTATGGCTCACCCTCTCGCGCCCTTTCGCACCGCCGTCCGGCAAGGGAACCGGATGCGCCGGACGTCCTCCTTTCGGCTCCCGCGCGGGCCGAAACTCTTCCCGAAACCAGCGCGCGCAGTATCGTTCGGGAGTGCCCGGCGAGGACCAGCGCGCGGTCGAGCAGACCGTCGAGATCACGCTGTCGAAGCTGCGCGCCCTGGACGCCGTCGATCCGGACGGTCCCGCGCCTGCCGTGACGCTCACCCTCGAGGACCTCTACCGCCAGCACCGGATGCGGCTGATGCGGCTCGCGATCCTGCTCGTCGACGAGCCGGCGACCGCCGAGGACGTCGTACAGGAGGCGTTCACCGGGCTGCACCGGCACTGGGCCGGGCTGCGCGACGAGGCCGCGGCGCTCGGCTACCTGCGGACCGCGGTGGTCAACGGCTCCCGGTCCGTGCTGCGCCGTCGTCGCACGGCCCGCGCCTACGTCCCGCCGCACAACGTGAACGCGCGCTCGGCGGAGTCCCTCGCGATGCTCACCGCGGAGCACCAGGCGGTGGTCACGGCGCTGGGCCGGCTGCCCCCGCGGCAGCGGGAGGTCCTCGTGCTGCGCTACTACGGGAGCATGACCGAGGCGGAGATCGCCGACGCGACGGGGGTGAGCCGGGGCACCGTGAAGTCCACCGCCAGCCGTGCCCTCGACGCACTCCAGCGGATCATGGACAGCTGATGAGCGAGCGGGACACGGGCGAGCGGGTGGCCGCAGCGCTGCGGGCACAGGCGTCCATCGTGCCGGACGTGCCGCCGAGGAGTGCCCGGGACGTCGCCGTGGGGACGCTGCTGCTGGCGGCGGTGAGCCTGGGCGCCGCCGCCGGCGTCGTGGCGGCACTGGTCAGCACGCTGTAGCGGGAAGGCGGCCGGGTACGGTGGCTTCCCGTGACACCCGCCCCCACCGCCACGACGCTCGCCCTCGGCCCGTCCTGGCTCGATCCCGAGCAGCTGCTCACCATGCTCGGCCCGTACGTCCTGCTGGGCCTCTGCCTGATCATCTTCGCGGAGTGCGGGCTGCTCCTCGGGTTCTTCCTGCCCGGTGACTCGCTGCTGTTCACCGCCGGGCTGTTCGTCGCGGCCGGTTTCATCTCGACGCCGATCTGGCTGGTGTGCGTGCTGCTCACGGTGTGTGCGGTCGCGGGCAACGCGGTGGGCTACTGGATCGGGTACCAGGCCGGGCCCGCGCTGTTCGGCCGGCCCGACTCCCGGCTGTTCCGGCGCGAGTACGTCGACAAGACACACGAGTTCTTCGAACGCTACGGGCCGCGGGCGATCGTGCTCGCGCGGTTCGTACCGATCGTGCGGACGTTCATCACCGCGATCGCCGGGGTGGGCCGCATGGACCCGCGCACCTACCTCCTGTACTCCGTGATCGGCGGGATCGCGTGGGCGACCGGCGTCACACTCCTGGGCTTCTGGCTCGGCCGCATCCCGTTCGTGCGGGAGAACATCGAACTGATGCTCATCGGGATCGTGGTGCTGTCGATCGTGCCCATCCTCGTCGAGGTGATCCGCGCGCGGCGCTCGCTTCGGCGCACCCCCAGTGCCGGCGCCTGAGCGCCGACGGGACACGGATGAGGGCGGGCCTGCGGGGCAGCGGGCATCATGGTGGGGCGATGTCTGATCTGACGGCCGACCTCTCCCACCGACGGCGCAGCCTCAGCACCCGCCGGATCGCCGGGGGGGCGGTCCTCGGCGCGCTGCTGGCACTGCTGCTCGCCATCACCGTCGGCGAGGGTGGCGACGGGTCCGGCCCCGGCCTGTTCGTCGACGACCCGCAGGACCCGGACGATGCGGTGACGACCAGCACGTCCGCACCGTTCGAGGCGGCCGCGGGCACGTGCCTCACCTGGACCACAGCCGACGCGTCGGATGCCGAGCGCGCCGACTGCGGGACGGCCCATCTGTTCGAGGCCACCGGCACCGTGGACCTCGCCCGCGCCTTCACGCGCACCGCATCCTTCCCGGCCGACGACATGTGGCGCACCCTCGTCAGCGAGCGTTGCACGCCGCTGACCACGGAGTTCCTGGGCGGCAGGTTCGACCCGTTCGGTCGCTTCAGTGTCGGCGCCATCAAGCCCAGCGCGGCGAGCTGGCGCGACGGCGACCGGGACCTGCGCTGCGGGCTGCAGACCGTCGGGCGCTCGGGGGCGCTTTTCGCGACGACCGGCAGCGCGGCGAACCAGGACCAGTCCGACGTGCACGAACCGGGCACCTGCCTCGGCAACGACAGCGTCGGCGTGGGCGACCCGGTGGACTGCGCGCAGCCGCACGCCGTCGAGGTCGTCGGGGTCGTCGATCTCGGTCCCCGGTTCCCGGAGGAGTATCCCGACGAGGAGGCGCAGGACACGCTGCTGTCCGAGGAGTGCATGCGGCTCGCCGACGAGTTCGCAGGCGGCCCGGAGGTGGTGGGCGAGAAGGGGCTCACCGTGTTCTGGGAGACGTTGCGCGGGGAGAGCTGGGACGCCGGCAGCCACCGTGTCGACTGCCGGCTCGGTGCGTTCCTGCCGGACCGCTCGGGGTTCGCGCCGGTGACGGGCGGCGTGCGCGGTGACGTGGTCGTCGGCAC
>JALYQB010000624.1 GCA_030856045.1 Actinomycetota bacterium | reverse complement strand
ACTCTACGTCTCCACTCAGGACTCGGCTACAAGACCCCACTCGAGGTCCACAACGAGTACCTGAACCGCCAGCAGACAGCATGAAGTAGCCACTAGACAGCTGTCCGGAAAATGCGTGGCCCATCATCTACCCCTCCACCGGCGGGCGACCCAAAGCCCGACGCATGCTCACCGAGACCACCACCACACAGGACCAGCTCACCGAGATCTTCAACCTCAACCGCTGTGCCCCCCACACTTAGGTCATACGCCCAGCGCGCATAGTCGCTGGGCTGCTCGGTGATCACATGGACTCGCTGGACGACGCGCCCGTCGCGCAGGTGGTCCCGGAGCACCGAGGCCCACTGCTCGTGCTCCGGGTTCGGGGGACGGGGTCCGCCGGCGAGGAACGCAGCGATCTCGGCGTCTCGCCCGACCCGGCGTAGTCCTGCAACGTCTCCAACCGGAACGCACTGTAGCGGAACCGGTGGGTGAGGACGCTGAACTCGTCCGGTGGGATCAGGCGCACGCTCACCGCCCGGCCTGGTAGCCGACGAAGACCCGCTGCTCAGCCGGAATCTTGACGCCCTGTTGGGCTCGGTGCCCCAGCCAATGGGGTAGTCCATGGGGACTGACCGTTGACGCGAGGAGCCGCTGTGACCGCCCTTCCCCAGCCCCCTGCTCACCTGCTGACCGTCGCGGAGTATGCCCAGCTTGGCGAAGACGACCACGGCCGCTACGAGCTCCAGGAAGGCCGCTTGCTCATGTCGCCGGGCCCAGCGCCAGATCATATGATCATCATGGCGAAACTGGTCGTTCAGCTGGCTGGACAGCTGCCCGCCGACCTGCAGATAATCCCCGACGTCGATATCGACCTCGAACTCGTGCCGCCGGGTCAACCGGGCTGGTCCCGCCGGCCGGATCTGATCGTCGTCGACCAGGTGGCCGTCGAACGTGTACGCCGGGAGGGTGGCCTGCTGCGTGCCTCCGAGGTGGTGGTCGTAGTCGAGATCGTCTCGCCCGGTTCGCGCCGTACCGACCACGTCATCAAGCGCAGCGAGTACGCCGACGCCGGCATCCGGCACTACTGGATCGTGGACGTCGACCCCCCGGTGTCGCTGATCAACTGCCATCTTGCCGAGGGGTTCGGCTATCAGGACGGCGGCGCCGTCACCGGCGAGTACACCACGACCGAGCCGATCTCAGCCCGCCTGCGGCTCGACCAACTGCTCTGATCAGCCGTCGGCCCGTCCGTCCTCGCGCACCGCAGCTTCGTCCCGGGCTTCACCGGAGAACGCGCGACCGCCACGCTGTTGCTCGACGCCGCCCGTGCGCACGCTCGGTACACCGGCGGCCCGGTGCTGCGGTCGTGGCTGTACTGCGTGCACGCCGAGGTCAGTGCCCACATCTCGAGAGTGACACAGTGTCATTTGCCTCGTCACGCCTACGGCTGCTTGTGGGCGCGCACCTGAACTCACACTCGGAGCACGGAGCGCGCCGCGGGGGGACGCAGCGCGGTCCTCGCATCAGGGGGCGGGCGGTGGGGCCAGCCCCGGGTCAAGTTGATCTTGTGAAGCGTCTCCGGGCGGCCTGTAGCCTTGGGCGGCACGGGGGGTTGCGGCTATGGAGGTACGACCATGCCCGACATGCCCACCGGGCAGCTCATCCGCCTGTATCGGATCGACCGTAAGAAGAGCACGGTCAACATCGCCACGCACGCTGGTATCACCGTGCGCTACCTGGAGATGATCGAAGCCGGTACCAAGACGCCCTCGCTGCCCGTGCTGCGCAAGCTTGCCAAGGTGCTTGGCGTACGCACCTCTGCCCTGATCGGTGAGGCACCGAGTGAAGATCACGATGGGCCGGTCAATCCCAGGCTGGCTGAGATCGAGCAGGCACTCTTCACGTATCGCTCGTTGGTACTGGTTGAGCCGGATGCACCTCCAGAACTTCCCGATCTGGCTTCCCGGATTGAGGCAGCCTGGCAAGCGTGGTTCACGTCACCGACCAAGTACACGGACGTGCTCGCTGTCTTGCCGGAGCTGATCACTGATGTAGAGCGAGCAGTCCATGCCTGTGGGCGCTCGGCTGAAGCATGTCGGCAAGCCTCCGAGGTGTACCAACTGGCTCGGCCAGTGCTGAAGCACCTTGCCCGGGTTGATCTCGGTGGTCTGGTATCTGATCGGGCTATGCGCTACGCAGAAGAAACTGAAGACCCGCTGCTGATCTCGGCTGCCACGTGGAGTCTCGGGCAAGCTATGTACGCAGATGACATGCCACAGGGTGCGCTTGAGGTGGCAACGAGGGGCGCTGAGAGGTTAAAGCCGTTCCTGTCTGATGGCACGCCAGCGCATTTAGCGGCTTACGGCGGCCTGCAACAGGTAGCGGCAATTTCTGCTGTGCGACTCAATGACCCGTGGCGCGCGCGGGAGCTGCTTCGTGGTCCAGCTTGGGAGGTCGCTGCTCGGGTGGGTGAGGGTCGCAACGACCACCACATTGTTTTTGGCCCGACGAACGTCCGCATTCATATGGTCCATGTCGAGCAGCAAGTCGGCGAAATCTCCGATGCGCTCCGCCTGGCTGATGAAGTGGACATTACGAAGATTCCGTCCCTGGAGCGTAAGACAACCCATCTGTACGAGCTCGCTCGCTGCTATGACTGCCGCAATAACGACACTGCTGTTTTTGTGCACCTGAAGATGGCTGAACGGCTATGCCCACAGGACTTCAAGCATAAGCGCGATATCCGCAGTATGGTCAGTACACTGGTCAAGCGAGCGAAGCCGTCCTACGCCTCAGAAGTGCGAGAGTTCGCCGGACGGATCGGCCTGCTGGACTGACAGTTCAAAGATCAACGAACCACCAGTTCGATATGAGGTTCGGTTCGTTCCTGATCATGCCTTAGGCACTAACGTCCCGCCTTGCCCCCTAATGGCAGGGGTGATGGCCGTACCGGTGATGCCGGCGGATTGATACCCCCGTCACCGGTACGGCCATTCCACAGTTTCAGGTGGATAGGCGCGCGGAATGAGCTACGGACATGGCCCTAACATTGCCGACGACGAGCCGTGCAAATCAGCGTTTGTGATCGACGCGTATGTCATCTACACAGCGTCGGATGGACGGCGGCTGCGCGGACAGGTCGTCGGTCCTGATCAAGACTACTTTCCGTCGCCCGAGTCCGTCTTCGTTTCGCTCCCCGGTACCGGGTTTACAAAACTGATCTATGTGACTGATCTAGAGCTCGTTGAGGATGATGCTACGTGAACCGGGGTGGAGCAACACCACCACGGCCGCCGGTTTGCTGGGTGTACCTGTCCGCAGGCTCTGGCTACACCATCCGCTGGGAACGCGGCGATCAAGTGGCCTACGTGTTCGCCGGTAAGCAGATGGAGACCTACCCGGACACGTCGGTGGCCGTGCCAGTGCTTGCCACCATCACTGTTTCATCGTCCGGCTGGACTGACCTTGCTCAGATCCGCCTCGTCGGTGAGCAGTGGCTGCGTACCGGGCCGCGCGCGGGCGCGATTTACTAAGTATCACTAACGCGCAGAGCTGGGAGTATCTGATCTGTCACCAGACCGGCGATATCTATCCACGATTCATCCGGGCGCGTCATCACCCGAAGCATCAGGCCATTTTTGTGGTAATTGGCGGCGTCATCCGCTGAGACGTGAGGTGGCCCACCTGCCTTGATCGTCTGCTCAAAGACAGCTGCAAGTAAAGACGTAGTAAGGCCAATCTCCTGGTGAGCAACCTCTGACAGTGATTCGATCAAGAGCATGAGAGCGGCTATAGAGCCGAAGTATGGGTTCATGAGGGACCTGGCATACTCCAGCTCCCTTATGATGATCGGCCGGTAGACGTGGCCGATCAAGGCGTGCTTACTGCTGAAGTGGTTGTACAGTACGCCGTCGCCACGCCGACCCCTGCTGCCGTGGCAACGTCCTCCATGCGCGCGTCCTGCCACCCACGCTCGCTGAAGAGTTCGTGCGCGGCGGCATTAATTCTTCGGGGGGTTGATCCAGGCGGCGGGTCGGCGAGGTAGAGCCGGAGCTGCCGTGAACAGCGGCGCGTTCCACCGGGTGGTGCCGAGGGGACGGCCACCCATGCCCAGCACACAGGTTCTGCACCGAGAGCGACGTAACAGTGGTCAGATCGCACTCCGGAGCACATTTTCGTAGCGCTCGGTGCGCCGATGGCAGGCACAAGCCGTTCCGAACAGCGCGACCTCGGACGGGTGGCCCCGCACGGGCAACCACCCAGCCGGTGTCGATGAACTGATGTGCGAC
>JALYQB010000605.1 GCA_030856045.1 Actinomycetota bacterium | reverse complement strand
TGCGGGCTCCCGACGTGGTGGTCATCCGGACCAGCCGCGTAGAGCAGAACCCAGCTCGGTTCGAGGCCGCGGATGTGCTGGTCGCGGTCGAGATCGTCTCGCCCGGCACCGGCCGGACCGACCGGGTGACCACGTTGACCGAGTACGCCGACGCCGGCGTCCCGCACTACTGGCTCATCGAGCTCGACCCTCCGACCAGGCTCACCGCATACACCCTCGTCGACGGCGACTACCAGCACCTCGCGGGCGGCACCGGCACCATCGTCATCCCGGCACCCACCGCAATCACCCTCGACCTGGCCACCCTGACCGCTCGCCGCTGACCGAGGTCCGGGAGACGCAGGCTGATGATAACGCCGTGTCAGCCGCGTCCCTACCCCCTGCCAGCCCCGGCCACGCCACCGTCGGTGCCATCGCTGTGGGTGCGCGGGTAGTTCTCCGGATGCTCGTACCGGTCCCAGGCCTCTCGGCGGGCGGTGTCCACACGCCGCTGTGCGTCGTCCTGGACCCGCCTGGCCTGCTCGGCGGTTGCGTGACCCTCGGCGACGGCGATCTCGGCGGCGATCATCTCGTCGTCCTGGGCGCGCTGCTGCTCGGCCTGCTGATGTGCGGTCTCCCCACCGGCGTCGGGCTCGTCGTCGACAGGGTGCCGCGCCTGGGCGTACGGGTTGTCGGCGGGCAGGCCACCACTGAGCCGGCCGTAGAGGCCGAGGAACAGCAGCAACATCCCCGCGATGAGGCTGAACAAGACGTTGGGGAGCTCGAAGGCCAGCAGGTTCGCCTCGGTATTCAAGATGGCCAGGTGCGCCAGCCCGGACAGCAGGAACAACCCGCCGATCACGGTGGTGACCGTGGACGCGGTCCGCCCGCCCCGTGCCGCCGCGGCCAGCAGCACCGCGCCGACCAGGAGCGACAGCAGAGACAGCACCCCGTTGCTGGACAGGCCCAGCACGGGCTGGCCCTGCGTGGAGAAGAAGCTCAGCCGGCGGACGAGCCCGAGGATCGCGAAAACCCACAATCCGAGGCCCAGCAGCAGCGCGCCGACCCGGTGTACTCGATCCAGCCGTTGCCCGAGCCGGGTGGGCTGTGCGCTCGCGGTCACGGTTTTCACTCCCTTCCCAGGGGGGCCTGCAGCTGCCGTAGGACACTCAGCGTGCCCCGCCGTCCGGTGTGCCGCCACACAGAGACATGACATTCACTCCGGGATCAGCGGCGGCGGGATGGATCGACCATCCGGCGGGCGTGCCGGGTTGGTGCGAGGATCGGTGCGATGCGCTGTCTGGTGATCGGGTCGACCGGCTATGTCGGTGCCCGGCTGGTCCCACGCCTGCTGGCTGCCGGCCACGAGGTGCGCTGCCTGGTCCGTGATCCCCACACGGTCCGCAGCCTCCCGTGGGCACGGGAGGTCGGGGTCGCGCACGGCGACGCGCTCGACGTCGACGCGGTCACCGCCGCGCTGCGCGATATGGACGTCATTTACTACCTGGTGCACTCGCTGCACCACGCCGACTTCGTCGCCCGGGACGCCGCCGCGGCGCGGGTGGTCGCCGCCGCGGCGGCACGGGGCTCGGTCCGGCGAATCGTGTACCTCGGCGGTCTCCAGCCCCGAGGCCCCGGGGTGACGTCGCGGCACCTGAGCTCACGCGCGGCGGTCGCCGAGATCTTTCTCGCGTGCGGCGTGCCGACCGCGGCACTGCAAGCAGCCGCGATCATGGGATCCGGCTCGACCAGTTTCGAGATCCTGCGCCACCTCACCGACCGGCTCCCGGTCATGGTCATCCCGAACTGGGTTCGCCACCGCACACAGCCGATCGCCGTTCGCGACGTGCTGCACTACCTCGTCGGATGCGCTGAGCTGCCCGCCGAGGTCAACCGCAGGTTCGACATCGGGGGCCCTGACGTCCTCACCTACCTCGACATGATCCACGGCTACGCGCGCGTCGCCGGTCTCCGCCGCCGAGTCGTGCTGCCGGTGCCGTTCGCCTCCCCCACCCTGTCCGCGTCGTTCGTCGATCTCGTGACACCGGTGCCCGGCGTCGTGGCCAAGCCGCTGATCGAGTCGCTCGTGCACGAGCTGATGTGCACGGACGACGACATCGAGAGCCAGGTCCCGGGCCCTCCGCACGGTCGGCTCGGCTACGAGGACTCCGTGGTCGAAGCACTGAGGTCGGCGCCCCCGGCGCCGTCGTCGGACGACGCCCCGCGGGAACCGGCGCAGCCGTGGCCTACCGACCCGCCGGGTTTCGGGCCCGCCGACCTGGTCAGTGAACACACCCTCACCACGCGGGCCTCGCCGTCGGCCGTGTGGCGCATCGTGGAGGGAATCGGTGGCCGGCACGGCTGGTACACGGTGCCACTGGTGTGGCGGGCGCGGGGCTGGGTCGACCGAGCGCTGGGAGGCGTCGGCGCCGACCGCGGCCGCCGCGATCCCGATCGGGTACGCATCGGTGACGTGGTGGACGGCTGGCGCGTCGAACGGCGAGAGTGCGGCCACTGGCTGCGACTGCGCGCCGAGATGACCATGCCGGGGCAGGCCTGGCTGGACATCACGGTCAGCGACGACGGCGACAGCGGCTCCGCGTACCGGCAGCGTGTCACCTTCCGCCCCCGCGGCCTGGCGGGCCACCTCTACTGGTGGTCACAGCGCCCCGCCCACGACTTCGTCTTCGCTGTCATGGCCAGAACGGTGCTCCTCGCCGCTGAGGACGACGAACGCTGTGCGCGGGGAGAGTTCGGTCATCCGACGATCAGCTGCCGGCGGCCTGCCGCGCCTCGAGCCGGGCCCGCTGCTCCTCGAAGCGGGTGGCCTGGGCGTCGAGTCCGGTGAGGAAGTCCGCGAGCTCGCCCCGGGCCTTCTCGCCCTCCGCGCCGACGCCCTCGAGGTCGAAGACCCCCCACTGCCGCAGCAGCGGCCAGATGATCTCGTCGTGGTGGATGCGCAGGTCGTAGATGCCCGCCTTCGCGATCTGCGCCGCCTTACGAGTGAATCCCGCGATCATGCTGCCGGGCATCTGGAACCCGACGACCTCGTCGGTGATCGCGCGCAGCGTCGGCCCGGGGTCGATCTCGAGCGCGGCCTTGACCAGGTTCCGGTAGAAGACCATGTGCAGGTTCTCGTCGGTGGCGACCCGGGCGAGGAGCTTCTCCGCGATCGGGTCGGAGGCGTAGCGGCCGGTATTGCGGTGCGAGACCCGCGTGGCGAGTTCCTGGAAGGACACGTACGCGAGCACATGCAGCAGCGGCTTCTCCTCGGCGTCGAAGCCGGTCTGCATCACGTCCATGCGGGCCCGCTCGAGCTCGACGGGATCGACCCCACGGGTCACCAGCAGGTAATCCCGGATGCAGTACGCGTGCCGCCCTTCCTCGGCCGTCCAACGGTGCACCCAGGCGCCCCACGCCCGGTCACGACCGAATGCCCGTTCTATCTCGCGGTGGTAGCTCGGCAGATTGTCCTCGGTGAGGAGGTTGACCTCCAGTGCGGTACGCGCGACCGGGGTCAGCCGCGACTGCTCCGGGTCCCACGCGTCACCACCGAGGTCCGCGAAGTCGCGCCCCAGGCTCCACGGGACGTACTCGTGCGGCATCCACTCCTTGGCCGCGGCGAGGTGTCGATCGAGATTCTCCGTGACCACCGGCTCGAGATCGTGGAGCAGGCGGGTGCTGTCCGAGATCGGCGCCATCGATGTCCTCCGATGGGTCGGGGATGAACCTACGCAACCGTAACCTTCCCGACCGTAGGTTCGCGTGCCCTACTGCACCGGCACACCCATTCCCTCGGCCAGCACCGGCCAGGACCGCTTCAGCTCGTCCTGCCAGTAGCCCCAGGAGTGGGTGCCCTCCTGCTGAAAATGGCTCGTGACCGGGATACCGAGGGTCGCGAGCCGCTGCCGGAACGACTGCGTCGTGACGTACGCGATCGTCTCAAGGCCACTCGCGAGCACCGTCTGCCGGACGTGGGCTCGGGGGTCGTCCGCCTCGAGCGCGCCGAGCACCCGGTCCACCAGATCGCCCTCGTCGTACTTGCCGCGCATGCCCACCGCCGAGGAGATGAAAAGCTCCGTGCCCCGGAGGTTCTCCGCCTGGATGAACGGATCGTGCGCGGCCCAGATGCCGGCCTGCAGCACGGGGTCGCCCCACAGTGCGTACGGGTCGAGGCCCCGCTCGGCGATCGTGTACTGGGCGAAGCGGTCGACACCCGGCATCGTGGTGTGCAGGTAGCCGCTGTAGGATGCCGCGGCGTCGAACAGCCCGGGGTTGCGCGCCGCGTAGGAGATGGCTCCGAACCCGCCCATCGACAGGCCCGCGACGGCGCGCCGGTCGTTCGCCCGCCAGTCGCTCTCGAGAACCTCGCGCAGTTCCACTGTGTGGAACGTCTCCCAGCCGGGAGTGCCGCCTGCGCCGTAGTTCCACCAGTCGGAGAAGAACCCCGCGTCGCCTGCCGAGGGAAGGGCGACGATCACGTCCTTGTCCGCGAAGAACTGCTCCACGTCGGTGTACTCGAACCAGGCCTTGTAGTCCGCCGGGTCGCCGTAGCCGGGCAGCAGGTAGAGCGCCGGGAACTTCCGGTCCGGCAGCGCCGCATAGTCCCGCGGGAGCAGCAGGCGTACCGGCACCTCTCTGCCCATCGCCGGGGAGTCGATCATGATGTCGACGGTCTGGGGGTCGATCTGGCGCACGCCCCTGAGCTCCGCGCCGCTGGTGGTGGGCGTCGTGGCTTCCGCAGCGGGCTCCTCGAAGGGCACCACGTCCGTGGGTACCTGTGAGGGGACGAGGCCGGCTGCGCCCCCGAGGTCACCCACTCCGGGTGCGTCGATCGGAACCAGCGAGCCGCCCGGATCCTCGGCCACGCGGGGCGCCGTGTCGACCGCGGGGACGTCCGGGTCTGCGTTCGGTGTCCACGGAGCGGCGCTCGCGCCGTAGGCCACGAGCAGCGGGGTGACGACGGCGAGGGCCACTGCACCGAGGGCGCGACGCCTGCGGTGAGACCGGGGCCGCTGGTGCGCAGCGCTCATTCGACATACCTCTTCCGGCATGGAGGTGGACACCGTACCCAACGATCCGATTGCGATCGCGTCACGGGTCGGCACCTGCGGTCACCGTCCGCGCAGTCAACACGGTAGCGGTTCCGAGCCGTCACGTACCACCCGAGGGGTCGAGTGACGACAGCGGAGGGCCTGACTACAGCGGCATGGTGTTGTGCTTGCGGGCCGGCACGTCCTGCTGCTTGCCTCGCAGTGCCCGCAGTGCGGACGCGATCGTGGTGCGCGTGGCCGACGGTGGGATCACCGCGTCCACGTACCCGCGGTCGGTCGCCTGGTAGGGCGTCGCGACCGTGGCCTCGTACTCGGCGATCAGCTTGCTGCGCAGCGCCGGAGCGTCCTCGCCCGCCGCCGCGAGCTCGCGCCGGTGCAGCAGGCTGACTGCTCCCGACGCGCCCATCACGGCGATCCGGGCGGTCGGCCACGCGAGGTTGACGTCCGCACCGAGATGCTTGGACCCCATCACCGCGTACCCACCGCCGTAGGCCTTACGGGTGATGACGGTGACCTTCGGGACGGTCGCCTCCGCGTAGGCGAAGATCAGCTTTGCGCCGCGGCGGATGATGCCGCCCCGCTCCTGCTCGAGACCGGGCAGGTAGCCGGGGATGTCGGCGAACGTCAGCAGCGGCAGCCCGAAGGCGTCGCAGAAGCGCACGAACCTGGCCGCCTTCTCGGACCCGTCGATGTCCAGCGCGCCGGACAGGTGCAGCGGCTGGTTCGCGACGACGCCGACGGGCGCGCCCTCGACCCGCGCGAAGCCGCACAGGACGTTGCGGGCGAACAGCGGCGAGACCTCGAGCAGGTCGCCGTCGTCGACCACCCGCGTGATGACCTCGGCCATGTCGTAGCCGGCGCGGCTGGAGTCCGGAATCAGCACGTCCAGCTCGGGATCGGGCCCGGTCACACCCTGGTGCGGGAGCACGGGCGGCGCGACGCCCTGGTGGCTCGGCAGGAACGACAGCAGGTCGCGCACCCAGTCGACGGCCTCCGCGTCGTCCGCCGCGAGGTGCTGCGCGTTGCCCCCGGTGGCGACGGTCCGCGCGCCGCCGAGGTCCTCCATGCTGATCTCCTCGCCGGTGACCTGGCGCAGCACGTCGGGCCCGGTGACGAACATCTGCGAGCTGCCGTCCACGACGACGGTGAAGTCCGTGATCGCGGGGGAGTAGACCGCGCCGCCCGCGCAGGGCCCGGTGATGAGCGAGATCTGCGGCACGACGCCGGAAGCCCTGACGTTGCGCAGCCCGATCTCCGCGTAGTGCGCCAACGCTGCCACGCCCTCCTGGATGCGCGCGCCGCCGGAGTCGTTGATCCCCACGATGGGGCACCCGGTGCGGATCGCGAGGTCCATGACCCCGGCGACCTTGCGCCCGAACACCTCGCCGAGGCTGCCGCCGAACACCGTCGCGTCGTGGGAGAAGACGCACACCCTGCGGCCGTCGACGGTGCCGTGACCGGTGACGACGCCGTCGCCGAACGGACGCTCCGCTTCGCTCCCGGCCCCCGGCCGGCGGGCCAGCTCGCCGAGCTCGACGAACGAGCCGGGGTCGAGCAGGAGGTCGATGCGGTCGCGCGCGGTGAGCTTGCCGTCGGCGCGCCGGGCGGCGAG
>JALYQB010000585.1 GCA_030856045.1 Actinomycetota bacterium | reverse complement strand
GGCTCGCATCGCCACTCACGACGGGGTGGCCATCTGGCGCAGCACGTACTGCAGGATGCCGCCGTGACGGTAGTAGTCCGCTTCACCCGGGGTGTCGATGCGCACCACGGCGTCGAACTCCACGGCGTCGAACTCCACGGTGCTCGGGTCCTCGGCGTCGGCGCTCGCTCGCCGGGCCGAGACGTGCACCGTCCGCGGTGTCGCGCCGTCGTTCAGCGCGGTGACACCGGCGATGTCGAAGGTCTCCGTGCCGTTCAGGCCGAGCGAGGAGGCCGACTCGTCGTCGGGGAACTGCAGCGGCAGCACCCCCACGCCGATCAGGTTCGACCGGTGGATGCGCTCGAACGACTCGGCGATCACGGCCTTCACGCCGAGGAGCCTGGTGCCCTTGGCCGCCCAGTCCCGCGACGACCCGGAGCCGTACTCCGTGCCGCCCAGCACCACGAGCGGGATCCCGGCCTGAGCGTAGTGCTGCGCCGCGTCGTAGATCGTCTCCTGTGCGCCACCCGCGGTGAAGTCCCGGGTGAAGCCGCCCTGCACCGGGTCGTCGGAGATCGCGTCCAGGAGGAGGTTGCGCAGCCGGATGTTCGCGAACGTGCCACGGATCATCACCTCGTGGTTGCCACGCCGCGAACCGTAGGAGTTGAAGTCCTTGCGCTCGATGCCGTGCTCGGCGAGATAGCGGCCCGCGGGGGAGTCCTGCTTGATGGCCCCGGCGGGGGAGATGTGGTCCGTGGTGACCGAGTCCCCGAGCAGTGCGAGCACCCGCGCGCCGGAGATGTCGGTCACCGGCTCCGGGTCGGCCGACATGCCGTCGAAGTACGGGGGTTTGCGCACGTAGGTGGACTCCGGATCCCAGTCGAACGTGTCGCCCCCGGGGGTCTGCAGCCCGCGCCACCGGTCGTCGCCGGTGAAGACGTCCGCATAGTCCTTGGTGAACATCTCCTGGCTGATCGCCGACTCGATCGTCGCCTGGATCTCCTGCGGCGAGGGCCAGATGTCGCGCAGGTACACGGGATCGCCGTCGGTGTCGTGGCCCAGCGGCTCGGACTCGAAGTCGAAGTCCATCGTCCCCGCCAGCGCGTACGCGATCACCAGCGGCGGGCTCGCCAGGTAGTTCATCTTGACGTCCGGATTGATCCGGCCCTCGAAGTTCCGGTTGCCGCTCAGCACGCTGACCACCGCGAGGTCGGCGTCGTTCACCACCGTAGAGATCTCCTCGGGCAGTGGCCCGGAGTTCCCGATGCAGGTGGTGCAGCCGTAGCCGACCAGGTGGTAGCCGAGCTTCTCGAGGTAGGGCCACATGCCGGCCTTCTCGTAGTAGTCGGTGACCACCTTGGAGCCGGGCGCCATCGACGTCTTCACCCATGGCCGCACGGTGAGACCGCGGTCGACGGCGTTGCGGGCGAGCAGCGCCGCGCCGAGCATCACCGAGGGGTTGGACGTGTTGGTGCACGACGTGATGGAGGCGATCACGACGGCGCCGTGGTCGATCTCGTACGCCACACCGGTCGGGGTACGGACCGTCGTGGGGTTGCTGGCGCGGCCCTCGGCTCCGGTCGCCGCGGAGACCGCAGCGCGCGGTTTACCCGCCGCCCCGTTGCCTCCGCTCGTCGACGGGGGGTCGCTGGCGGGGAACGACTCGTCGGACGCCTCGTCCACCGTCGACGACGTCGCCCCCGCGGCGTACTCACCGAGCACGCTGCGGAACGCATCCTTGGCCTCGGTGAGCGAGATGCGGTCCTGCGGTCGCTTCGGCCCCGCGATCGACGGCACCACGGTGGACAGGTCCAGCTCCAGGTACTCGGAGTAGGTGGCCTCCTCCGCCGGGTCGTGCCAGAGGCCCTGCGCCGTGGCGTAGGCCTCGACCAGCGCGAGTTGCTCGCCGGTGCGCCCGGTGAGCCGCAGGTAGCGGATGGTCTCCTCGTCGATCGGGAAGATCGCGCACGTCGAGCCGAACTCCGGGCTCATGTTGCCGATCGTGGCGCGGTTGGCCAGCGGCACCGCGGCGACGCCCTCGCCGTAGAACTCGACGAACTTGCCGACCACCCCGTGCTCGCGAAGCTGCTCGGTGATCGTGAGGACGACGTCGGTGGCGGTCGCACCGGAGGGGATCTCGCCGGTCAGCTTGAAGCCGACGACGCGGGGGATGAGCATGCTGACCGGTTGGCCGAGCATCGCCGCCTCGGCCTCGATGCCGCCGACGCCCCAGCCCAGCACACCCAGCCCGTTGACCATCGTGGTGTGTGAGTCGGTGCCGACCAGGGTGTCCGGGTACGCCTGCCCGTTCCTGGTCATCACCGAGCGCGCCAGGTGCTCGATGTTCACCTGGTGCACGATTCCGGTGCCCGGCGGCACGACCTTGAACTCGTCGAACGCCCCCTGGCCCCACCGCAGGAACTGGTAGCGCTCCCGGTTGCGCTGGTACTCCAGGTCGACATTGCGCTCGAACGCGTCGGGCGACCCCGCGATGTCGGCGATCACCGAGTGGTCGATGACGAGCTCCGCGGGCGCCAGCGGGTTGACGGCCTGCGGGTCCCCGCCGAGCTCGGTGACGGCCTCGCGCATCGTCGCCAGGTCCACCACGCACGGCACCCCGGTGAAGTCCTGCATGATCACCCGCGCCGGGGTGTACTGGATCTCGATGGACGGGTCGGCCTCGGCGTCCCACCCGGCGAGCGCGCGGATGTGGGCGGCGGTGGTGTGCTTGCCGTCCTCGGTCCGCAGCAGGTTCTCCAGCAGCACCTTCAGGCTGTAGGGCAGCGTGCGCCAGCCGCGACCGACCGCGTCGTCGAGCGCCGCCAGCCGGAACACCTCGTAGGAGGCTTCCCCGACGGTGAGGCTCCCACGGGTGCCGAAACTGTCCGCACTGGTGGGGGCCGAGCTGGCCGACGACGGGTTGGGCTCTGTGCTCACGTCCGAACTCCTGGGTCACTGACGACTGGTGGGCAGCTCGGAAGCTGATGTTCCGCGAGTCTGGACCACGGCGCGCGCCGACGCCCCCAGTACCCTCGCTACCCCAAACAGTACGCGTGTCCGGTAATGATGATCCATCCGGGCAGACTGCGTTCCGTTGGCTTGCCGGCTACTCCTGACGGGCTCGTCGGCTCCGTCGGATGGCGCTGACCGTGCTGACTAACGGTAAGAATTGCAACCCATGTGGCTGATGGTGCTGAAAAAATAAAAAGGTATCCGAGTGAAAGATGTAAACTGAAGAGCCGCGGGTGGCAGCTTCGGCCCTGGGGGGTAGCAGACAGTGATTATGCGACGTCCGACAGTGAGCACCCTGCTGATCATGTTGCTCGCCGCGGCCACCCTGGTGGCCGGTCAGAGTGTCGGTAGCGCGGTCCCGCCGCCTCCGCCGAACCCGAGCGATGAGGACATCCAGTCCGGCCGCGACGGGGTCGACGCGACCGCGGGTCAGGTCGGCGCACTCGCGAACCGGGTCGCCGAGGCCGACGCGCAGCTGCTCGAGATGCAGTCCGAGGTCGCCCTGGCGCGCGAGGAGACCAACCGCGCGCTGCTGGAGCTGCAGATCGCGCAGGACGCCGCGGCCGCCGCGCTCGCCGTCGCGGCCGCGGCCCGGGTCGATGCCGACAACGCGAGGGTCACGATCCGCGCGGTGCAGGAGCAGCTCGACGAGTTCGCCGCCGGCAGCTACCGGCAGGGCAGCACGATCGGGTCGATCACCGCCTTCCTCGGCTCGGACAGCCCGGAGGACCTCCTCGTGCGCGCCGAGCTGCTCGACTCGGTGAGCGGCTCCCAGCTCGACGCGCTGGAGAACATGCAGCGCGCCCGTGCCGTGAAGGCGAACAAGGACTCCGCCGCGCGGGCCGCGCTGCAGGAGGCGCAGGCGAAGGAGCAGCTCGCCACCGAGGCCAGGGCCGCCGCCGACGCCGCGTACGACGCCGCGATCGCCGCCGAGCAGGCTCAGGCGGCACGCACCGCCGAGCTCGAGACGGTCAAAGGGGACCTGGAACGGCAGCTCTTCGATGCGCAGCAGGCCGTCGCCGGGCTGGAGGGCCAGCGCCGGCGGTACGAGGACTGGCAGGCCCAGCGCGCCGCCGCCGAGGCTGCCGCCGCCGAGGCTGCTGCCGCCACGCTCGACGACGACGGCGGCGCGCCCGACGTCGCTCCGCCCTCGTCCGGTGACGCGGTCCGCGACGTCATCAACCGCGCGACGGCGCAGCTCGACGTCCGCTACTCGTGGGGCGGCGGCAATGCGAAAGGTGCGACCAAGGGCATCCGCGACGGCGGTGTGGCGGACTCCTTCGGCGACTACCGGAAGGTCGGGTTCGACTGCTCCGGTCTCATGATCTACGCGTTCGCACCCTCGATCGGGCGGTCCCTGCCGCACTACAGTGGGTCGCAGTACAACTCCGGGCGCAAGGTGCCGCTCGCGAGGAAGCGTCCGGGTGACATGCTGTTCTGGGCGACCCGCGGACGGATCCACCACGTCGCGCTCTACATCGGCGACGGCAAGATGATCGAGGCGCCGCAGTCCGGCTCGGCGGTGAGGATCTCCTCGGTCCGGACCAGCGGGATCATGCCGCACGCCGTGCGCCTCCTGTAGAGGTTCACAGCCGTCTCACCGGCCACCGGGGAAGCTCCCGGCACGGCGCCGACGAGCGCCAGCGAGGAGATACCGTGACGGAGCCCGGCTACGCCGAGGGCGCACCGCAGCACGTCGAGGGCAGGGCCCCCACCACTCCGGCGCGGGACGCGCAGCTGCTGGAGCGGACGGTCTTCGAGGTCAAGCGTGTGATCGTCGGCCAGGACCGACTCATCGAGCGGATGCTCGTCGGGCTGCTCGCGAAGGGACACCTGCTCCTGGAGGGCGTGCCCGGTGTCGCGAAGACGCTCGCCGTCGAGACCATCGCCGCGGTTGTCGGCGGCACGTTCTCCCGGATCCAGTTCACGCCCGACCTCGTCCCCTCGGACATCCTGGGAACCCGGATCTACCGGCAGTCCAGCGAGCGCTTCGACGTCGAGCTGGGTCCCGTCGTCGCCAACTTCGTGCTCGCCGACGAGATCAACCGCGCCCCTGCGAAGGTGCAGTCGGCGCTGCTCGAGGTGATGGCCGAGCGGCACGTCTCCATCGGCGGCAAGACGCACCCGATGCCCGACCCGTTCCTCGTGCTGGCCACGCAGAACCCCATCGAGAACGAGGGGGTGTACCCGCTGCCGGAGGCGCAGCGCGACCGCTTCCTGTTCAAGATCCAGGTCGAGTACCCCGCAGTCGAGGAGGAGCGGGAGATCGTCTACCGGATGGGGGTGACGCCGCCGACCCCGCACCAGGTGCTCGAGGCCGGTGAGCTGCCCCGGCTGCAGGGCGTCGCATCACGGGTGTTCGTGCACCACGCGCTCGTCGACTACGTGGTGCGGCTCGTGGTGGCCACCCGCACGCCCGGGGACCACGGCCTGTCCGACGTCGCGGGATGGGTGGCCTACGGTGCCTCCCCGCGCGCGACCCTCGGCATCGTCGCGGCCGCCCGCGCGCTGGCGCTGATCCGCGGCCGTGACTACGTGCTCCCGCAGGACGTGGTCGACGTGTCGGCCGACGTGCTCCGCCACCGCCTGGTGCTGTCCTACGACGCGCTGGCCGACGGGGTGCCGGTGGAGCACATCGTGACGCGCGTGCTGCAGACCATCCCGTTGCCGCAGGTGTCGGCGCGGCCGCAGTTCGGCTCGACCGCGACCGCGAGCGTCTCCGGACGGTCATGACCCGAGTGGCGGGTGACCGCGCGGCGTGGGCGCCCCCGGCGCTGCGCGACGGGCGGATGGCGGCGAGCCTGCGCGCGCTGGAGTACACGGTGCGCCGCCGGCTCGACGGGCTGCTCCAGGGTAATCATCTCGGCCTCGTGCCCGGTCCCGGCGCGGACGCAGGCGAGGCCCGCCCCTACCAACCCGGTGACGATGTGCGGCGGATCGACTGGGCGGTCACCGCGCGCACCACCGAGCCGCACATCCGGGAGACCGTCGCGGACCGCGAGCTCGAGACCTGGCTCGCCGTGGACCTCTCAGCGAGCCTCGACTTCGGTACCGCCGAGTGCGACAAGCGCGAGCTCGCGGTGGCGGCCGCGGCGGCACTGGCGCACCTGACCCGGGGCGGCGGCAACCGCATCGGCGCCGTGGTGAGCACCGGCGCCGACATCGTGCGCATCCCCGCGCGGGGCGGGCTGTCGCACGCCCGTGGCCTCGTCAAGCGGCTCGCGGAGGTGCCCCGCGCGGCCGAGGGCACCCGCGGCGACCTCACCGGCATCCTCGAGCAGCTGCGGCGCCCGCCGCGCCGCCGCGGCCTCGTCGTGGTGGTCTCCGACTTCCTCGGGTCCCGCGAGGGCGGTGACGGCGGGGTCTTCGACTGGGAGCGGCCGCTGCGGGCGCTCTCGGCACGCCATGACCTGCTCGCGGTGGAGGTGCTCGACCCGCGCGACCTGGAGTTGCCCGACATCGGGACCGTCGTGCTCGCCGACCCCGAGACGGGCAGGCAGAAGGAGGTCGTCACCACCCCGCTGCTGCGTCGGGAGTTCGCGGCCGCCGCGTCGGCGCATCGGGATGACGTGGCCACGGCGCTGCGCCGGACCGGGGCGGGCCACCTCGTGCTGCGCACCGACCGGGACTGGGTGGCCGACGTGGTGCGGTTCGTCGTCACGCGGAAGCGGAGCTGGTCGGGAGGTGCGGCGTGAGCCTGGGCGGGTTCACCACGCCGGTGTGGTTCCTGCTGCTGGCGGTCGTCGCGGCGCTGGCCGCAGGGTACGTGTGGATGCAGCGCCGTCGTCGCCGTCACACCCTGCGGTTCGCGAACCTCGCGATGCTGGAACGGGTGGCGCCCCGGAGCCCCGGCTGGCGGCGGCACGTGCCCGCCGCGCTGCTGCTCGTCGCACTGATCGCCTTGACCTTCGGACTCACCGGTCCGACAGCTGATCAGAGGGTGCCGCGAAATCGAGCGACCGTCATGCTCGTGATCGATGTCTCCCTCTCGATGGAGGCCACCGACGTGACACCGTCTCGGCTGGTCGCTGCGAAGGAGGCGGCCACCCGGTTCGTCGACAACCTCCGGCCAGGTATCAACCTGGGTCTCGTTTCATTTGCCGGTTCGGCTACCGTGCTCGTGTCACCGACGACGGACCGGGCGCAGGTTCGTGAGGGCATCGCCAATCTCAAGCTCGCGGAGGCTACGGCAACCGGCGAGGCCATCTTCGCGACTCTGCAGGCGATCGAAACGTTCGGTCAGCTGGTCTCGAGCGACGCGGGACCACCGCCCGCACGGATAGTGTTGCTCACTGACGGCAAACAGACGATTCCCCGAGAGCTGGATGGCCCGAGAGGGGCTTACACCGCTGCGACGACCTCGAAGGAGTCGCGCGTCCCGATTTCGACGATCTCTTTCGGCACGCAGCTCGGGTCGGTTGTGATCGAAGAGCAGCGGCAACCCGTGCCGGTCGACGACGAGTCGATGCAGCGAATCTCGGAGATCTCGGGGGGCGCCTACTACAAAGCCGCCAACCTGCAGGAGCTCACGGAGGTCTATGACGAGCTCGCGGAGCAGATCGGTTACCAGATCCGTCGTTCCGATGCTTCAAAGCCGTGGTTCGTGTTGGGTACCTCGATCGCGATCCTGTCGTTGATGCTCGGGTTCGGCCTCGGCCAGCGCGTGCCCTGAACGATCGGCCACCATCGCCGAGCAGCGGTCGAGCTCGCGTAGCCGGGCGTACGGACTCAGCGACCGTCTGATCCGGTACGGTCGGCGCGTCCACCCGATCGTCGACCGCAGGAGTGCACCTGTGAGCCGTTCCGTCCTCGTCACCGGCGGCAACCGCGGCATCGGGCTCGCCATCGCGCGCGCGTTCGCGGCGCAGGGCGACCAGGTCGCCGTCACCCACCGTGGGTCGGGCGCACCGGAGGGCCTGCTCGGCGTGGCGTGTGACGTCACCGACGCCGCGGCCGTGGACGCCGCGTTCGCCGCCGCCGAGGAGGCGCACGGCCCGGTCGAGGTGCTCGTGTCCAACGCCGGGATCACCGACGACACGTTGTTGTTGCGGATGAGCGAGGAGCAGTTCACGCGCGTGCTCGACACGAATCTCACCGGGGCCTACCGGGTGGCCAAGCGTGCCGCGAAGGGGATGTTGCGGCTGCGCCGCGGGCGGCTGGTGTTCATCTCCTCCGTCGTCGGCCTGTCGGGCGCGCCGGGCCAGGTGAACTACGCGGCCAGCAAGGCGGGCCTTGTCGGGGTGGCGCGCTCCATCGCCCGCGAGCTGGGGTCGCGCTCCATCACCGCCAACGTCGTCGCCCCGGGGTACGTCGACACGGAGATGACCGCCGAGCTGACCGAGGTGCGGCGCACCGAGATTCTGTCGTCGATCCCGCTCGGGCGGCAGGCGACGTCCGCGGAGGTGGCCGCGGCGGTGACCTGGCTCGCGTCGGACGGCGCGGCGTACGTGACCGGTGCGGTCATCCCGGTCGACGGCGGCCTCGGCATGGGCCACTGAACAATCACCGGCGAGGAGGAAGCGTGGTGGGATTGCTCGAGGGCAAGCGGCTGCTGATCACCGGGGTGATCACCGACGCGTCGATCGCGTACCACGTCGCCAGGGTGGCGCAGGAGCAGGGCGCACAGGTGGTGCTCACCGGGTACGGCCGGTTGCGCCTCGTGGAGCGCATCGCGCAGCGGCTGCCGCAGCCGGCGCCGGTGCTGGAGCTCGACGTGGCGGACCAGGGCCAGCTCGACTCCCTCGCGGACCGGGTGAGCGAACACGTCGACGGCCTCGACGGCGTGCTGCACTCGGTCGGCTTCGCGCCCGCCTCGTGCCTCGGCGGCGAGTTCCTCAACGCCCCCTGGGAGGACGTCGCCACCGCGATGCAGGTCTCGGCGTTCTCGCTGAAGTCCCTCGCGGTCGCGTGCCGCCCGCTGCTGGGGCGCGGCGCGTCGATCGTCGGCATGGACTTCGACAACCGGCAGGCGTGGCCCGCCTACGACTGGATGGGCGTGGCGAAGTCCGCGCTGGAGTCCACCTGCCGCTACCTCGCCCGCGACCTCGGCCCCGACGGCATCCGCGTCAACCTCGTCGCCGCGGGCCCGGTGAAGACGATGGCGGCGAGGTCGATCCCCGGCTTCGCCGCGTTCGAGGAAGCCTGGGACGGCCGCGCGCCGCTCGGCTGGGACGTCACCGACCCCGAGCCGGTCGCGAAGAGCTGCTGCGCCCTGCTGTCCGACTGGCTCCCCGCCACCACCGGGTCGATGGTGTGGGCGGACGGTGGGTTCCACGCCATCGGGGTGTAGGCGTGCCGGGTGTGGACGCGCTGCTCGTGCTCTCCTTCGGTGGCCCGGAGGGGCCGCAGGACGTGCGGCCGTTCCTGGCGAACGTCACCCGCGGCAGGGGAGTGCCGCGCGAGCGGCTCGACGAGGTCGCCGGGCATTACCTGCGTTTCGGCGGGGTGTCACCGATCAACGTCCTGAACCGGGAGCTCGTCCGGCAGCTCGAGGCGGTGCTGGACCTGCCGGTGTACCTCGGCAACCGGAACTGGCACCCGCTGGTGGCGGACACCGTCCGCACGATGGCCGACGAGGGCGTGCGCCGGGCACTGGTGTTCCCCACCTCGGCCTGGGGCGGCTACTCCGGCTGTCGGCAGTACCACGAGGACATCGCACGGGCCCGTGCAGCGGTCGGGCCGGGCGCACCGGAGCTGGTGAAGCTGCGGCAGTTCTTCGACCACCCGCTGTTCGTCGAGGCGAACGCCGATGCCGTGCGCCGGGCGCTGGCACAGCTGGGCGGGGACGCTCAGGTGGTATTCACCGCGCACTCGGTCCCCGTGGCGGCCGACGTCGCGGCGGGGACGTCGGAGCAGGGTGGGCACCGCTACTCGCGGCAGGTCACCGACGCTGCGCGGCTCGTCGCCACCGCGGCGGGCGTGGGCGAGCACGACGTCGTCTGGCAGTCACGCTCCGGCCCGCCGCAGGTGCCGTGGCTGGCGCCCGACGTGCTGGACCACCTCGACGCCCTGCACGCCGCGGGCACCACCGCGGTCGTGCTCGCGCCGATCGGGTTCGTGTCCGACCACCTCGAGGTGGTGTGGGACCTCGACACCGAGGCGGCCGGGCGCGCCGCGGAGCTGGGGATGACCCTCGTGCGCGCCGCCACCGTGGGCACCGACCCGCGGTTTCCCGCGATGGTGGCCGAACTGGTCGACGAGCACCGGTACGACCGGGCCCCGCGCCGATGCTCGGACGTGCCCGCGGCCGGGTCGACGCTCAACGGCGCACCCTGCGCCCCGGGCTGCTGCGAGCCCGCCCGCCGCCGC
>JALYQB010000556.1 GCA_030856045.1 Actinomycetota bacterium | reverse complement strand
CCGACGGCATCGGCCTGCTCGCAGCACCGGCGCAGCAGGGCGAGGTGACGCGAACCCGGCGTGAGTAGCACGTGGTGGGGTTGGGCGCAGGTGGCGTCGATGAAGGCGAATGCGTCGGGCAGCGGGGTGGGCACCTCGAAGATGCGGCGGTTGGTCACCAGGCGCAGAAAGGATGCCCAGACGGTGGTGGGCACGGCGAACCGCTCGTCGCCCGCGAGACATTCGTCGAACCACGGACGGACGGTTGCGTGCTGTGGGTGGTCACCGCGGTGGGCGGCCACGACCACGGTGACGTCGAGCAGGATCACACCTCAACGCCGGACATCGAGGTCGCGACCGTCGTCGAGTGTTTCGTGCAGTGACCGGTTCGAGTTGAGGTCGACTCCGGGGCGTGGCCCGGTGCCGCCTCGGAACACCGGGACGGGAGGGCGCTCGGACCTCTGGGTGGGTACGGCGATCTCGCGGCGCAGCGCGTCCTCGATCAACTCTCCCAGCGTCTGGCCCCGACGGCGGGCACGCTCGCGGGCCGTCGCGAGCAGCTCATCCGCGATCGATACTGTGGTGCGCATGATGTGGAGCATAGCGCATCACTAACATCAGCGCGGCGCACCACGACGCGGGGCGGCCGCAGCCGGGCATTTCGCAGCAACCGTCGGCGCGGGCGATCGGGTCGCGGCGTTGGGCGCAGGTGGCGGTGCGCCGGGTGCGGCCGACGTCGACGAGTTGGGCTGCTCCACCGCCTTGAGCAAGCTGGTCGAGACGTTCGCCCGGCTGGCGAGCTTCGCCTGGGTGAGCCCGGGCAGCCGGGCCGACGTGCCCGAATGCGCTGGATCAAGGAATATCCTGGCCCGCCCGAAGGCGTCCCGCAGCGGTGCCGTAGGGGTGCGATCACCGGATCGGCCAGCAGTGGCAGCATAAATCCGCCATGCTCGATATACCATCTCTGCCATACTGCAGGTACCACCTCTGCCAGTTCGGGTAGGAGTCGAAGTTGTCGCAGCTCACCCGGCACCTGTGCGATCCGATCGGCCGTTCGCTTGCCGATACGAGGATTGTCGGGATCGTCGGCCCCCGGCAGGCGGGCAAGTCCACCCTCGCTCGTTCGCTGGTCGCCGAGCGACCGAATGCCGTTTACGTGTCACTGGACGACCGGCGTATCCGGCTCGCCGCGGAGGCGGATCCGCACGGCTTCGTCGCCGACCGGCCAGGACTGCTCGCCGTGGACGAGATCCAGCGGGTGCCCGATCTGCTGCCGGCGATCAAGTCGGTCGTGGACCTCGATTCCCGCCCGGGTCAGTTTCTGGTCACTGGTTCCTCCCAGCTCAGCGCCAACCGCCGGGTGTCCGAGACGCTGGCAGGCCGGATCGAGCGCTTCGAGCTGTGGCCGTTCAGTCAGGGCGAGCTCGCCGGCAGCCGCGAGACCTTCCTCGATCTGCTGCTCGACGCCGCCGTTGCCTCCCACTCGAGCTCGCTGACCAAACGGGACTATCTGACGCTGGCGAGCGGCGGCGGCTACCCCGAGGTGGTCCGACGCGCGCCGGACCGGCGAGCCGCATGGTTCGACGCGTATGTCGAGACCGTCGTGGAACGCGAAGCCCCGGCGATCAGCGCCTCGCCGCGCACCGGTGAGCTGCCCCGCCTGTTGCGGCTCGTGGCCGCGCGCCAGGCTGCCGTCCTCAACGTGGCCGATGTGGCACGCGACGCCCGGCTCCCGGAACGCAGCGTGCACCGCTATCTCGACATGCTCGAAGCCGTGTTCCTCGTGCGGCGGATCCCGGCATGGTCGCCGAACCTGGCTCAACGGGAGGTGCGGGCACCCAAGATCGTGGTCACGGATCCCGGCCTGGCCGTGGCGCTGCGCGGGCTCGACGTCGACGCGCTCATCCGGCCCGAGGTCGCCCACGGTGCGGACGGTGCCGTACTGGAAGGCTTCGTCCTCCCCGAGCTCATCCGGCAGCTCGGGTGGTCGCGCCATCGAGCGCGGCTGCTGCACTACCGCGACCGGCAGCTCGCCGAGATCGATGTGGTCGTCGAGACCGCCGACGGACGTGTCGCCGGAATCGAGGTCAAGGCCGGGGCGGACATCGGCCGCCAAGACGTGCGCCACTTCGCCAAGCTGCGCGACCGGCTGGGTGCCCGTTTCATCACCGGGGTGGTCCTGCACTCCGGTCCGACCGTCCTGTCGCTGGGAGACCGCCTGGTTGCGGCCCCGATCAGCGCACTGTGGGAATCGGGGCACGGGTAGGCAGCGCCGACCGTACCGAGATCTACGGTCGGCGCAGCCAGGCGAGGACCTGCTGCGCGTGCTCGTTCGGCGGGAAGATCGGGTAGAACGCGTGCTCGATCACGCCGTCGCGGATCACGAGCGTCAGCCGCGTGAACAGCGTCGTCCCGCCGGCCTGGAACGTCGGCAGGCGCAGCTCATCAGCCAGGGCCAGGCCGGTGTCGGACAGCATCGCGAACGGCAGCCGGAGGCGGTCGACGACCTCCCGCTGGTAGTCGCTGTCCTGGCTGGACACCCCGAACACCCGGGACACACCGGCGGCGAGCAGGTCCGCGTGGTGGTCCCGGAAGTCACCCGCCTCGCTGGCGCACCCACGCGCTCCCGGGATGGTGTCCCACCCGGCCGGCAGGTCGACATCCGGCCGACCGGTCATCGGGTAGACGTAGAGCACCGTGCGCCCCGGCCCGAGCTCGTTCAGCGCGACGGGGTCCCCGGACGTGCTCGGCAGGCTCACCTGCGGCGCCGCTCGCCCGGAGAGATGGTCGGCGGCACCGTCGTCCTCGGGCACCGGCAGGTCCGCGGGAAGCTGGTTCAGATCGGCCACGATCGCCCTCTCGTCCGCCCCGGGTCGATGCTCGCGCCGCTCGTGCGGCTGTTCGCCGGCCGGCTCATCGGCCGGTATGTCGACATGGAGGCCAGCGGCCTCAAACAGCGCAGCGAGCGCGAAGACTCGCCGTCACCGTGACACGTGTCTACCCGACGACGCGCCGCAGCTGCGCCGAGAGGTGCGGCTGCATCGGCAACCCACGCAACGCCCGCTCCTCGACGTAGGCCAGGCCACCGTCGTCCATAATGCCGTACAGCCGCTCGGCCTCGGTCGTGTGCCTGGCCGTGTCGCTTCGCACCACGGTGTCGGTGTGCAGCTCCCACGAGGACTCACTGCTGGCGCCACCGTAGTAGAGCTCGCAGATACCGAACGCGTGCGCGAGCACCATTTCGATGCTCTCGTCCGGCTGTACGCGCCACCATCCGACCTCGCGGGCCGAGGGGGCCAGCACCTGGCCGGACGCGTTGAGCAACCATGCCCGCGCCTCGTAGGCCAGAAACGGCCGGCCGTCGTGCGAGAAAATGATCTGCTGGCCGTACCGAAACTCTCCCAGGAGCGAGGGATACATGGCCTCGCCCTCCCCGCGCCACACACCCACCAGCGGCGACAGCGGCAGGCACTGCGGGTGCAGCTCGACACCGAGCCGCAGGTCAGCCCCGGGATCGATCGGCAGGTCGTCGAACTGCGGCAGGTCGTCACCGACGGCCTGCTGAGCGCGGGCGGCGGCCTCTCGTGCGTCGTCGTCCGGACCGGGCTGGGAAATATCGTTCACCGTTCCTCGATGTACGGTCGGTACGCGCGCCACGAGATGATCAGCATGCAGGTCGGGTGCGGGACCACCGCACGTCGGCGAGCGTACCGCGAGCGCCCCACGGATCAGTAGTCTGTCCGCCGCACCTGCCTTCACGAAACCGACCGACGCCGGGAGCGGACAGTGCGGACTCGAGCGCGGCGGCCCGGGGGGCGTGGGCCATCCCCGCTTCGGGCACCTCGCCTGCTGGCGCCACGCTGCCTAGACAGGCAGTGAAACTTTCATTCTTACCCTGGCAGTCATCGCTGCCAGTTCAACTGGACTCAGCACCGCTGCCGTTCGCGGGTTCGGGGGTCACATCGTGCCTGTCCAGCTCGCGCCCGCGAGAGGTGGAGCGCGGCTTTACGTCCACTCATTTTCGCCGCAGGCTCGGGGATGGTGTGTGTCCGCCCAGTTCCGCGTGCCGATTAACCAGCGCGATGTCCACGCTGCCCTGCAGGTTCTGAAGTTGAAGCTGCAGGAGGTCCATCGTCGGACCGATGCGTGCAGTCATCTCCTGCCGGACGTAGCGGACGCACACGGCCGCACCGAGGACCAGACCCAGTAGGGCGCCCATCAAGAAGATCAACACTAACATCGCAAACCCCCAAGACTCATGCAGAGGCCGGCGAGTCCGCCTCCCTCAAAAGAGCATATCGAAGTCTACGTAGTCGTCGCAACGATGCGGTACTCATGTAGACCTTATGCGCCAGGCAGGACGTGTCGCTAGCCGGATCGGTGAGAATGCACAAGCCCATTTGGCCCCACCTGCTCGTGTTGGGTGGTACTGACAATTACTGCCTGTAACTGTCGTCGGAGGGGCTGTCGTCCGAGCCGTAGGGCCGTGGGTGCCTACGCACCCTCACCGGTGCCGGCTCATCCGCCACGCGGGTCACCCCGTCCGCCGACCCGGCCCCGGGGCATGTGGGAGCAGCTCGGGAACCCGACGTGGAGCGCCCGAGACACGGCCGAGACGAACGCGGGCGAGCGGCCCTGCTCCACCACCTTGATCAAGCTGGTCGATACGTTCGCGTGGGTGGCGAGCTGTGCATGGG
>JALYQB010000544.1 GCA_030856045.1 Actinomycetota bacterium | reverse complement strand
AGCCGCATACAGCCGGTCGCCCGCGCGCATAGCCAGGTCTAGCGCCTGGATGAAGTAGCGCTGCCCCAGTGAGTGCCGGCCGCCGTCGGCCGCCGTGAAACCGGCCAGCTTGGTGGCCTGGGCGACGGTGGTCAGCAGGGCCTTGCCGGTCTTGGCTGTATAGCTGCCATGCAGCAGCTCGTACGCCTCGTGGTGCAGCAGCTGCACCACCTGCACCCGGACCCGACCGGAGCCGTAGTGGTAGTCGAGCTGGCGCAGGTGGGTGACCTGCTCGGTGAAGACTTCCACGTCGGCCATCCCGATGCGCCGGCCTGCCACGCGGGCGGTGCTGTCTGCCGGGGGCACCGTGAGGGCGAACAGCGCCGGTTCGGCGAACGCCGCCGCGCTGAACACCGACCCCAGCAGGAACCTCCGTCGGCGCATATCCCGTCCCGACAACTCGACAACCGTGCGGACCGTGCCCTCCAGTGTGCCCGAACAGCTCAGCCCGTCATAAGGATCCTCCCCGGCCGGGGCCCGGTCGGTGAACCCGCACTCGGTGACGCTGACCTCACGCTGCAGCCGCCGCGACAACACCGCGGCGACCAGCCTCGGTGTAGGCCAGCGCGGCTGGCAGCCGTCGAGCATCCGCTTGACCGAGGTGGTGCTGGTACCGGCGTGAACGCCTTCCTTCGCGGCGGCGGCGACCACCGCGGCAGCCAGCCCGGTGTTGCTCATCTCCGCCTCGTCCAGCAGCGCCCGCAGTGCGCCGTTCTCCCCGCGGCTGCTCATCACGCTCAACCACCCCTGTGTCCGTCCGGCTCCTGACCGTGATCAATCTTGGACTGTCCCGTGATCCCTGGAAAGGGCGTCCAGCGAAGTAGGACACAAGTGAGACGCCCCGGATGGCAGCCGTTCCCGATGCCGGCTCACCAGGACTGCCACGACGCTGAGCGGCCCGTTTCACTTGAGGTGACGGATTCGCTACGAATCGTCAAACCCGTGCCTCGCCGCCCCGATCCCCCGGCCGGGGCGGCGAGGCACGAACCCCTCACCAGAAAAGGCAAACCCGATGGCAACCGCCACGATCACCGGCCTGGCCCTTCTCGTGCTCGCGCTGATCACGACCACCACCGGCGTGGGAGATCTCACCAGTGCCGTCATCGACTGGCCACACCGCCGCAGCCGGTAGGGGCCGACCCGATGTGCGTGTGCGGCTGGCAACTGATCACGCTCGGGGTCGTCACCCAACTCCTGATCATCACCTACGGCGAACTCGAAGGCCGACGCCGCGCCAACACCGGCCGGCACCACGACCAGCCCCCGGGCCGGATGCCGGTCCCCGAGCGGAACGGACCCCAGGCGTGAGCACTCCCGACTCCTCGATCTCGCCCGAACTGGGCCGGCTGCTCGCGCTGCGTCGGGTCCGCCGGGGTCACGTCGTCCTCGTCGGCCACGACCTGATCATCGACCACGAGCGTCGTGTCCCCGACTACCTCCACCCACACCTGCACGACCTGCTCAACGACGGACACCTCTACCTCGGCGACGAACGAGTCGAGTGGGCCCAACGCCCCCTACTCGCCACCGCGTCGGGAGAGCAACTGCACACCAGGCTCGAAGCAGGATCGTCAGACCGCGGGCGCGGCTACTTGCGGCAGAGCTCCACGAGCTGGGCGACGACGCCCTCGACGGGTACCTCGGTGCGCTCCCCGGTGGCGCGGTCCTTGACCTCGACGACGCCCGAGGCGAGCCCGCGGCCCACGACGAGGATCGTCGGCACGCCCAGCAGCTCCGCGTCGGCGAACTTCACCCCGGGCGTGGCCTTGCGGTCGTCGAGCAGCACGCGAACGCCGGCGGCGTCGAGCTCGACGGCGAGTCGCTCCGCAGCTTCGTGCACCGCCTCGTCCTTGCCCGCGACGACGACGTGGACGTCGGCGGGCGCGACGGCCCGCGGCCACAGCAACCCCTGCTCGTCGTGCGACTGCTCCGCGATCGAGGCCACGAGCCGCGAGACGCCGATGCCGTAGGAGCCCATCGTGATGCGGATCGGCTTGCCGTCCTGGCCGAGGGCGTCGAGCGAGAAGGCGTCGGTGTACTTGCGGCCGAGCTGGAAGATGTGGCCGATCTCGATGCCGCGCGCGGCCACGAGCGTGCCCTGCCCGTCCGGGGACGGGTCGCCCGCGCGGACCTCCGCCGCCTCGATCGTGCCGTCGGGCGTGAAGTCCCGTCCGCACACGAGGTCGACGACGTGGCGGCCGGGCTGGTCCGCGCCGGTCACCCACGCCGTGCCGCGGACGATCCGGGGGTCGACGAGGTAGCGCACGCCGTTCGCGGCCAGCGCCCCGGGACCGATATAGCCCTTGACGAGGAACGGGTACGCGGCGAAGTCGACGTCGTCGAGCAGCGCGACCTCGGCAGGCGCGACGGCGGCCTCGAGGCGCTTGAGGTCCACGTCACGGTCCCCCGACACGCCCACGCCGAGCAGCTCCCAGCCCGCGTCGCCGGGCATGCGCGTCTTCACCAAGACGTTCTTCAGGGTGTCCGCGGCGGTGAAGGTCCTGCCGAGGTCCGCACGGTTGAGGAAGGCCACGAGCGTCTCGATGGTCGGGGTGTCGGGGGTGTGGTGCACGACCGCCGCAGGCTTGCCGTCGACGTCCTGCTCCGGCGCCGCCGGCGTGATCACGGCCTCGACGTTCGCCGCGTAGCCCGACTCGGGGCTGCGGACGAAGGTGTCCTCCCCCGTCTCGGACTCGGCGAGGAACTCCTCCGACGCCGAGCCCCCCATCGCGCCCGACATCGCGGCCACGATGACGTAGCGCAGCCCGAGCCGGTCGAAGATGCGGACGTAGGCCTCGCGGTGCTTGCGGTAGGACTCGGCGAGCCCGGCGTCGGACAGGTCGAACGAGTACGAGTCCTTCATGAGGAACTCGCGGCCGCGCAGGATCCCCGCGCGGGGGCGCTCCTCGTCCCGGTACTTGGTCTGGATCTG
>JALYQB010000512.1 GCA_030856045.1 Actinomycetota bacterium | reverse complement strand
CTTGTGGATTCTCGACACCAACGAACGCGCCCTGCGCTTCTACTATCGCCATGGCTGGACCGATACCGGACGTTCCCAGCTCGACCGAGGACCCGGCGGCACCGAGCTGAACGAACGACGACTCCACTCGAGTCGCAGGCCCGGACGATCGAGACGCTCATGGTGCGGATCGCGGAGTTGGAACGGCAGCTGGGCCGCAACTCGCGCAACTCCTCGCAGCCACCTTCTGCCGATGGGCCCGCGGTGTCGCCCTCGCGGGCAGCACGGCGGCGCAGTGGCAGGAACCCGGGCAAGCAGCCCGGCGCGGGCGGGTCGGCGTTGTTCCAAACCAGCGACCCGGACGAGATCGTCGATCACGTGCCCGAGGCCTGCGGTGGCTGCGGAAGCGATCTCGCTGATGCGATCGCGGCGGGGGTGGTGCGCCGCCAGGTCCATGACATCCCGACGATCACCCCGACCGTGGTCGAGCACCGCCTCCACAAGCGCCGCTGCGGCTGCGGCGCGACGACGACCGCGGTCGCCCCGGTCGGGGTGGGTGCGGCAGCGGTGTACGGGCCGAACCTGCGCGCGCTCGCGGTGTACTTGTTGGTGTTCCAGCACATCCCTGTCGCCCGCACCGCGATGCTGATCGCCGACCTGACCGGGACCCGCCCGTCGACGGGCTGGATCAGCTCGGTGCTGTCCACCGTCGCCGGCGTGCTCGGTGACGTCGAGAAGCTGATCAAGTCGCTGATCACGTTGGCGCACGTGATCCACGTCGACGAGACCTCCAGCAACATCAACGGGGCCCGCTGGTGGCTGCACGTCGCCTCGACCGACAAGTTCACCCCCTACCACCTGCATCCCTCCCGCGGCCGTACGGCGGTGGCCGAGTTCGACGTGCTACCCGCGTTCCGCGGAACGGTGGTGCACGACGCGTTGAGCGTCTACGACGCCTACCCCCAGGCCAGGCACGCGCTGTGCTGCCAACACCTGGCCCGCGAACTCGTCGCTGCCGGCGAAGCCCATCCCGAGCATGCCTGGCCCGACCTGGCACTGCGCGCCCTGCACGGGCTCAACACCGCCGCACATCAGGCCCGTGAGCAGCAACTTCCGGCGATCCCACCCGAGATCGGCGATCGGTTGCTCGACTCGTGGCGCCACGCGCTGCTGGTCGGGCTCGCCGAACATCGCCGCGTCCCGGGACGTCGCCAGTCCAAGGCCCGCAACCTGCTGATGCGCCTACACGACCGTGACCACCAGGTGCTGCTGTTCGCCCGCGACCTGAGCGTGCCGTTCACCAATTATGCCGATGTCCCGGTTATGCCGATGTCGGCGTAGGTGGGCTGGTGGGGGCGGTGATCTGTTCCCGTAGTTCGGCATAACTACAGGGCCCGCAGGAAGGCAAGGACGGGGTCGGCCGGGATGTAGCGCCCGAGGGTGGTCTGTGGCGGGGCGGTGCGGTCGAGAGCGCGCTGCTTGAGTTGCAGGTCGGCATGGAGGTAGGGGCGAGTCGACTCGGGAGATTCATGTCCGAGCCAGAGCGCGATCGTGGTGATGTCGATCCCGGCGGCAAGCATGCGCATCGCGGTCGTGTGACGCAGCACGTGCGGGGTGACGTTCCTGCTGGTGATGGTGGGGCAGGTCGCAGCGGCGCTGGCGGTGTGGAGGTGGATCCGTTGGGCGACGGCGTCGGTCGTCATCTTCCTGCCGGTGCCGCGAGCGGTGAACACCGGAGCCGCGGGAGCACCGGGGTTCTCGTTGAGCCACACGCGCAGTGCGGCGGCGGTGCCTGCGTCGAGAGGGGTGATCCGGTCTTTGCGGCCCTTACCGTGGCAGGCGATGTGCGCGCCGGGGGGCCCAGCGTGGGTGTCGGCACGGGTCAGGGACGTGAGCTCGGAGACGCGCAGCCCGGTAGTGATCATGAGCAGGATGATCAGGTGGTCGCGCCGGCCGGTCCAGGTGCAACGGTCTGGTGCGGCCGGCAGCGCCTCGACCTCGTCCTCGGTGAGGTAGGTCAGCACGGTTCGGTGGGTGTTCTTCGCCGGTGATGGCCAGCACCCGTGCGATGAGGTCGGCGTGCTCGGGGTGCCGCAGGGCCGCGTGCTTGAACAGGGAGTGGATCGCCGCCAGGCGGGCGTTGCGGGTCCGGATGCTGTTGGCCCGGTGTTGTTCCAGCGTGGTCAGGAAGTCGGCGATGAGCTCGGCGTTCACGACGGTGATGTCGAGGTCGCTGGGCGCGATGCCGGTGCGCTGGTGGATGTAGTTCAGCAGCAGCCGGAACGTGTCGCGGTAGGCGGTGATGGTGTGGCCGCTGGCCCCGCGCTGACCGATCAGGTAATCGGTGAAGAACGACTGCAGGGTCGGCGCCAGCGTGGTCATGATCGCCGCCGGTGCTGGTGGGCGGTCATCCGGTCGCGGACCAAGGCCATCAGTTCCGGGCTGGCGCTCAGATACCAGTAGGTGTTGACCGGGTCGACGTGACCGAGGTAGGTGCCCAGCGCAGCGATCCGGGCATCGACGTCGCCGCCTTGACGGTGCGCGTCGATCAAGGTGTTGACCGCGAACGTGTGGCGCAGGTCGTGCAGACGCGGCGGCGCGCAGCCCGGTCGGGTGGGCAGCTCGCAGGTGTCGGCGACGGCCCGGAAGGCGGCCCGGGCGGTGTTCACGTTGAGCCGGCTGCCCCGGACGCCGACCAGCAGGGGCCCGGCCGGTGGTGTCCCGGTCAGGGTGGCGCGCACCCGCTGGTAGCCGGTCAACGCCTCCAGGGTGCTGGGGTGCAGCGGGATGAGGCGTTGCTTGCCGTACTTGCCGGTCACCGTCATCACGGGTGGGTCCACGCAGAGGTGGGCGAGGTTGAGTGCGACGGCTTCGCCGCTGCGCAGCCCGGTCGCGGCGATCAGACCGATCAGGGTGTGCACGCTGGCCGCCAGCAACGGCGGGGACAGGGCCGCGGACCGCGACATCAGCTCGGCGATCTGTTCCCGGGAGTACAGGTAAGGGATCCGGCGGGTGATTTTCGCGGGGATCAACCCGGCGGGGATCAGCTCGGCGGCGGCCGGGTCCAGGGCGTGGACGTAAGCGGCGAACGCTCGGATGGCACTCAGGCGGGCGGCGTGCCAGCTGCGCGCGGTCCCGGGCCGGGCCTGGGCGAACGCCAGGGCGTCGGCGATGCTGATCGTGGTGGTGTCGTGGGCGGCCAGGCGGTCAAGGAAGCTCGCGATCAACCAGCCGTGATCGCCGTGCCGGTATCCGCGGGCGCGGCGCGCCCGCAGGTAGTCGGCGGACGCGGCACGCAGCTCGACGCTCACCGGCTCGCTCCCGCCGGCCACGGGCGCGCCAGCACGACCAGCGCGGCGATGTCGGACTTGGCGTAGACCGCGGTAGCGGCGGCGCTGGAGTGACGCAGCAGCTGCCCCGCCTCGACCAGACCACCCCCACCGGCCAGCACCCGGCACGCCGCGGTGTGGCGGAGCCGATGAGCGGCACCCGGGCCCGAGATGGCGGCCCGGGCCAACGCCCGGGCCGCGACGCTGGACACCGCACCTGCCCCCAGGGGCCGGTGGGGGGCGTCCAAGGCCAGGAACACCTGCCGATGAGCCCGTCCCACCGGCCGTCCTCGCTGCAGGTAGGTCGCGACCAGTTCCCCGACGTCGACGGGCAACGGCACCTGCTCGCGCCGGTCGCCCTTGCCGCGCACGAGAACCACCCCCACCCGCCAGTCGATGTCCTCCAGCCGCAGCGAAGCGACCTCCCCGGCGCGCAATCCCAGCCGCCACATCAAGGCCAGCATCGCCTCGTTCCGCAGCCGGGCGGCGCCCTCGGCCGGCAGTGCCGCAAGCAGATCAC
>JALYQB010000499.1 GCA_030856045.1 Actinomycetota bacterium | reverse complement strand
GTTCCGGTGTGCGCGCGGAAGTGCCGGGCGAAGGAGCGCGGCGACAGGTGGGCCCGCGCTGCGAGGGACTCGACGGTGTGCGGCTGCGCGGCGTTCTCCGCCGCCCACGCCAGCACGTCGCCGAACGGGTCGTCCGCGGCTGGGACGGGCTGCTCGATGAACTGCGCCTGGCCACCGTCCCGATGCGGCGGCACGACCATCCGCCGCGCGATGGCGTTGGCCACCTCGCCACCGTGGGCCTGCCACACGAGGTAGAGCGAGGCGTCGATGCCGGCGGCGGTGCCCGCGCTGGTCACCACGGAGCCGGCGTCCACATACAGGACGTCGGGGTCGAGCTCCACCAGCGGGAAGCGGCGCGCGAAGTCGTCCACGTGCCGCCAGTGGGTGGTGGCACGCCTGCCGTCGAGCAGTCCGGTGGCCGCGACGGCGAAGGCACCGGTGCAGTGCGCGAGGACCCGGGACCCGCGGTCCACCGCGGCCCGGAGCGCGTTCTGCAGCGCGGGGGAGGGGTCGTCGTCGGAGTCCCAGGAGGTGACCACGACGAGGTCCGCGGTGGCGAGGCGCTCCAGCCCGTGCTCTGGCACGATGCGCAGCCCGGTGTCCGTGTACAGCGGGCCCGGCTCGACGGCGACCACGGCGTAGTCGAAGCCGGGTAGGCCGTCGGCCGTGCGGTCGTAGCCGAAGATCTCGCTGAACACGCCCAGCCCGAACGTCCCGACGCCCTGACCGGCGATCGCCGCGACGTCGCGCAACTGCCAGCCCATGAGTGGCAGGATAGCAGCGAAAGTCGTCATTCCTGCCACTTTTCGTGGCCCCGGCCGCCGCGCACGCTGGTCTCATGCTCACCGTCCACAGCCCCAGTCGAGGGACCAGGGTGCTGCTCACCGAGCGGCACGTCCGCGCACTGCACAACACCGCCGACGGCATCGTGCTCGAGGTCGAGACCGACGACGGCGAGCGCCTCTTCGTGGTCACCGGACGGGCGCTCGACGGCGACGGCCCGGCGCGGTTGCGCGCTGCGCGCGAGGCGATTGCCCAGGTCGAGGGCGCCCGCACCAGCGGGTGACTGCTAAATGGCTCCATGTGGCCGTGCGGATGGCCCCCGAACTGCCACATAGCTCCATGTGGCAGTGCCGGGGGGTCAGCTCGTGATGTCCTTGGTCGCGAAGCGCCACCAGGCGAGCAGCCCGAACACCGTCGCGTAGGCCAGCCCGGACAGCGTGCCCGCCGCCAGGTCGGTCCAGTCGATCGGCGCGGCGAGCAGGTCGGCCCACGCGGTGCCGAAGTGCGTCGGCAGCCAGTTACGCAGGTCGCCGAGTGCGCTGATGGAGTCGAGGATCTGCGACAGGATCGAGCACAGCACCGCGCCGCCGACGGCGCCGAGCGGGGCGTCCGTACTCACCGAGAGCAGCAGCGCGAGGCCGGCGACCCAGGCGAGATGCAGCCCCAGGTAGACGGCCGCGAGCGCGAGCCGGCTCATCGCCGGGGCGAACGCGAGCGACTGCCCCGTCGGTGACACCAGGTCACCGGCGCCGTAGGCGAGCAGCCCGACCACGGTCGACACGGCGGGCAGCAGCAGCAGTGCGAACACCGACAGCAGCGCGGCGACCACGGCCTTCTGCCGCAGCAGCCGCCCACGGGGAACCGGCGCCGCGAGCAGGTAGCGCAGGCTCGACCAGGACGCCTCGCTGGCCACGGTGTCGCCGAAGAACAGCGCGACCACGACGACCAGCAGGAACCCCGAGGACGAGAGCAACGCGAACACGACGAAGTTCGCCGCGCTCACCGTGGCCAGGTCGATCAGGGTGACGCCCTCGCCGTCGTCCTCGCCGAGGGTGAACGCGAGCCACAACAGCCCGGGCAGCAGGACGAGGAAGCCGAGGGTCACCTGGGTCCGGCGGCGGCGCAGCTGGCGCGTGAGCTCGACCCGCACGGGCAGGGTCGCCCCCGGCCGGTAGCCCGGAGTGGCCCCGGTGTCGATGCCGCGCCCACCGGAACTCACGACTCCTCCACCAGGTGCAGGAACGCGTCCTCCAGGCCGCGGCGGGAGCCCACCGCGGTCACCGGCACACCCGCCCCGACGAGCGCGGACACCGCCGCCGCGCGCGGGGTCCCGTTCAGGTGCGCATGCACCGCGACGTCGTCGACGGTGACCCCGGTGACCCCCTCCAGCGCGCGTAGGACGTCCGCAGCGGTGGCCGGATCGCCGACGGTGAAGGTGGCCTCGCCGCCGCCCGAGACGATCTCTGCGACCGTCCCGGCCGCGACCAGCCTGCCGCGGTGCATGACGACGACGTGGCTGCAGGTCTGCTCCACCTCTGCGAGCAGGTGGCTGGACACCAGCACCGTGCGGCCTGCCGAGGCGTACCTACGCAGCACGGTGCGCATCGCGTGGATCTGCGGCGGGTCGAGCCCGTTGGTGGGCTCGTCGAGCACGAGCAGGTCCGGCATCCCCAGCATCGCCTGCGCGATCGCGAGCCGTTGGCGCATGCCCTGGCTGTAGGTGCCGACGCGGCGGTGCACCGCGGCGCCGAGACCCGCGATCTCCAGCGCCTCGGTCGATCGGGCGGCGTCGGCGGGCCGGCCGGTGGCGGCCCAGTACAGCCGCAGGTTCTCCGCGCCGGACAGGTGCGGCAGGAACCCGGACCCCTCGACGAACGAGCCGATCCGGGACAGCACCGGGGCACCGGGGGTCACGCGGTGCCCGAACACCCGGATCTCACCCGATGAGGGCGAGAGCAGGCCCATCAGCATCCGCAGCACGGTGGTCTTCCCCGCGCCGTTCGGGCCCAGCAGGCCGAGCACCTGCCCGCGTTCCACCCGGAACGACAGGTCGTCGACGGCGATGATCGGCCCAGGGTAGCGCTTGCCGAGCCCGTTGATCACCAGCGGCATCTCCGCGAGGTCCGGGTCCGGACCGTCCCGGCGGTGCCCCCGACGTCCCGCCCCCCGACGTCGCAGCGCGGCCACCAGCGCGATCACGCCCACCAACAGCCCCAGCCCGCCGAGCCCCACCAGCTGGGCGACGGGTACGGGCGCCGGCACCTGCTCACCCGGCACGAGGGGCACGGTGAGGGCGCCGTCCACCGCGACGGTGAACGCGGCGGGCTCGCCGGGCACCGCGTACGCGCGGTCGGTGGTGGTGACGGTGACCGCGAGCC
>JALYQB010000471.1 GCA_030856045.1 Actinomycetota bacterium | reverse complement strand
GCGCTCGACGTCCCGCTCGACCGGTTCGGGTTGCGCGGCGATGACCCGGGGCAGCAGGGCATCGTGCCGCACACCGATCTGGGTGGCCTGGACACGATGCGCTTCACCACCGAGGTGCTGCCGTTGCTGGCCGACGCCCCCGGGGTCGCCGTCGAGATGAGCGGCCAGCCGGCGTCATATCGGGAGACGAGCGATTCACTGCGCATCGGCGTGTCGACCGACGATGTGACGGGCGAGACGGACTGGTTCGACCTCGGTGTCAGCATCACCGTCGAGGGGCGCGAGGTTCCGTTCACCGACGTGTTCGTGGCGCTGGCCGCGGGCGAGTCGGACCTCCTGCTCGCCGACGGCGCCTACTTCTCCCTGCAGAAGCCCAAGCTGCAGGCGTTGCGCAGTCTCATCGAGGAAGCGCGGGCGTTGCAGGACGCACCCGGGGGCCCGCTGCGGATCAGCCGCTTCCAGGCGGGACTGTGGGACGAGCTGACCGAGCTGGGTGTCGTCGACCGGCAGGCGAAGGCCTGGCAGCAGCAGGTCGCGGGGTTGCTGTCCCTGGAGGAGGTCTCGGCGACGGAGCTGCCGGCGACCCTGTCGGCGCAGCTGCGACCTTACCAGCGCGACGGGTTCGGCTGGCTGGCGTTCCTGTGGAGGTTCCGGCTCGGCGGCATCCTCGCCGACGACATGGGGCTGGGCAAGACGGTGCAGTCACTGGCACTGATCTGCCACGTCAAACAGGCCGACCCCACCATGAGCCCGTTCCTCATCGTCGCGCCGACCAGCGTCGTGCCGAACTGGTCGGCGGAGGCCGCGCGCTTCGCGCCCGACCTCAGGGTGGTGTCCATCTCAGACACGATGCGGCGACGGGGTCAGGAGCTCAACGAGATCATCGCAGGCGCGGACGTGGTGGTCACCTCGTACACGTTGTTCCGGCTCGACTTCGAGGCCTACTCCGCGACGGACTGGTCCGGTCTGGTCCTCGACGAAGCCCAGTTCACGAAGAACCACCAGTCGAAGGTCCACCAGTGTGCGCGGCGGTTGCCGGCACCGTTCAAGCTGGCGATCACCGGCACGCCGATGGAGAACAACCTCATGGAGCTGTGGTCGTTGCTGTCGATCACCGCCCCGGGGCTGTTCCCGAGCCCGACGCGGTTTCGTGATCACTTCGCGCGGCCGATCGAGAAGCAGGCCGATGCCGAGCTGCTGGGCAGGCTGCGGCGGCGGATCAAGCCGCTGGTCAAGCGCCGGACCAAGGAGCAGGTGGCGGCCGACCTGCCCGCGAAGCAGGAGCAGGTCCTCGAGGTGGAGCTGGATCCGCGCCACCGCCGGATCTACCAGCGGCACCTGCAGCGGGAGCGCCAGAAGGTCCTGGGTCTGATCGACGACGTGAGCCGCAACAGGTTCACGATCCTGCGCTCGCTGACCCTGCTGCGCCAGCTCAGCCTCCATCCCGGACTTGTCGACGCGGCGGACCGCCACCTCAGCAGCAGCAAGATCGACGCGCTGCTCGACCAGATCGGTGAGGTGGTCGACGGCGGGCACCGCGCCCTGGTCTTCAGCCAGTTCACCGGGTTCCTCGCCCACGTGCGCGAGCGGCTCGACGCCGCAGGAGTCGAGTACGCCTACCTCGACGGCAAGACCAGGAACCGGGCTGCGGTCGTACAGCGGTTCAAGGACGGGACCGCTCCGGTGTTCCTGATCAGCCTCAAGGCGGGCGGGTTCGGGCTGAACCTGACCGAGGCGGACTACTGCTTCCTGCTCGATCCGTGGTGGAACCCCGCGACCGAGGCGCAGGCGGTGGACCGAACGCACCGCATCGGGCAGACCCGCAACGTCATGGTGTACCGCCTCATCGCCAAGGACACCATCGAGGAGAAGGTGATGGCGCTCAAGGCCAGGAAGGCCGAGCTGTTCGCCGGTGTCATGGACGACGGCAACGTCTTCGGCTCCAGCCTGGACGCCGACGACATCCGCGCACTGCTCGCATGACCGGTTGCCTGGGCGACGGTCACGAGCTTGGCCAGCCGCGGCCGAGCCCGACGAGTAGAACCGTGATGGCACCAGAGGTATGATTACAGTATGACCCAGCGCAAGGAGCGGCTCACGGTGACGGTCGATCCCGAGTTGATCGCCGCAGGCGCCGCGGCGGTCGAAGCCGGGCGCGCGGACTCGCTGAGCGGCTGGGTGAACCAGGCGCTCGCCGAGCGCGCTGAACGCGACCGGAAGCTGGCAGCCCTGGACGACGCCATAGCCGCCTACGAGGCGCGCGCCGGCTCGATCACCGATGAGGAGCTGCGTGAGCAGCAGCGGGTCGACAGAGCAGCCGCGGTGGTGGTACGCGGCCGGGGCGTCGCGTGAGGCTGATCCTCGACGCCGGGGCGTTCATCGCGTTGGGGCGGGACGACCGCGCGATATGGCGGCGGCTCAAGGCCGCACGGCGGACGGGGCAGCTGCCCGTGACCCATGGCGGCGTGGTCGGCCAGGTCTGGCGAGGCGGTGGAGCCCGGCAGGCGCTGCTGGCGCGGGCGCTGAACGGCATCGACGTCCGCGCGTTGGACGAGCAGCTCGGGCGCCGCTCGGGCGCGCTGCTCGCCCGTACCGGCACCTCGGACGTCATCGACGCCGCGCTCGTGCTGCTTGCCGAGGATACCGACCACATCGCCACGTCCGACCTCTCGGATCTCCGTGTGCTGGCGGAGGCCGCCGCCCGCCATGTGGAACTCATTCCGGTGTGAACCGACGGACGCTGCCCGGCGGCACGACCCACTCGGTACGTGCCGGCGCGGTATTGGTCGTGACCGGTCCCTCGACTCCGACTCCCGCCACGGTCCCGCGCCGGGGCGGGACCGTAGCTGACCATTCAGCTAGGTCGGATGTGATCTGAAGCTGATACGGATGTGCCGTGGGAGAAGCCAGCCTACAAGCGTTCGTCGCGAGCGTGACATGATCGCTCGAGCCCGGATCGACGTGGACGGCGGTGCTGGACACCGGCCACGATCAGACACATGACGGAACGTCGCGATCCCGGTCCGCTTGCGGGCCGGAGCGCGCTGGTCACCGGCGTGAGCCGCCGCGCCGGCATCGGCTACGCCACCGCCCGGCGGCTGCTCGGGTACGGGGCCCACGTGGTGGTGCACCACCACGTGCCCCACGACGCCGGGCAGCCGTGGGGTGCGGATCCGGGCGGGATCGAGGTGGTGCTCGACGGGTTGCGCGCTGCGGGCCCGCTCGCCGGGGACGTCGCCGCCGATCTGGTCGAGCCGGATGCTCCGGTCCAGGTCGTCGACGCGGCGGTGCGCCTGCTCGGGCACCTCGACGTGCTGGTGTGCAACCACGCCCGCAGCAACCCTGACGGTGCGCTCGGCGCGCTGGACGCGGGGATCGTCGACGGGCACTGGGCGGTCGACGCCCGATCGACGATCCTGCTCGCCCAGGAGTTCGCCGCCCGCCATGACGGGCGCCCGGGTGGGCGCATCGTGCTGCTCACCTCCGGCCAGGGGCTCGGTCCGATGCCGGGTGAGGTCGCCTACGCCGCGGCCAAGGGCGCGCTGGCCGCGATCACCGCCACCCTCGCCGACCAGCTCGCCGACGCCGGCATCACGCTCAACACCGTGAACCCCGGCCCGGTCGACACCGGCTACCTGTCGCCGGAGGCGCACTCGGCGGTGGCACCCAGGTTCCCCGGTGGGCGCTGGGCCGAGCCGGACGACCCGGCCCGGCTGATCGCCTGGCTGGTCACCGACGAGGCCCGTTCGATCACCGGTCAGGTGATCAACTCCGAGAGCGGCTTCCGGCGGTAGGGGCCCGGCCCGGACTGAACGCGGCGTCGGTGGCCGGCTGAGCTGGGCTAACCGACGAGTGCGTCCAGCACGGAGCGGAACAGGCCCAGACCGTCGTCGCTCGGACCGGTGAGGAGGTCGATGGCGTGCTCCGGGTGCGGCATCAGCCCGACCACCCGGCCGTCGGCCGACGAGATGCCGGCGATGTCGTTCATCGCGCCGTTCGGGGCACCACCGACGTAGCGGAACACGACCCGCCCCTCGCCCTCCAGCTCGGCAAGCGTCGACGCATCGGCGACGTAGCGGCCCTCGCCGGACTTCAGCGGCAGCAGGATCTCCGCGCCCGGCTCGAACTGGCTGGACCACGCCGTTCCGGTGGACTCCACCCGCAGCCGCTGGTCCCGGCAGAGGAAGTGCAGCCCGGAGTTGCGCACCAGCGCGCCGGGCAGCAGCCCCGCCTCGCAGAGGATCTGGAAGCCGTTGCAGACGCCGAGCACCGGCATGCCACTGCGGGCGGCCGCGGCCACCGACCGGAGCACCGGCTGGTGCGAGGCGATGGCCCCGGCGCGCAGGTAGTCGCCGTAGGAGAAGCCACCGGGCACGATCACCGCGTCCACGCCACGCAGGTCGTCCTCGGCGTGCCAGAGTGCCACCGGTTCCGCGCCCGCGGAGCGGACCGCGCGGGTGGCGTCGACGTCGTCGAGGCTGCCGGGGAAGGTGATGACGCCGATCCTCACGGCCTGCGCACCGCCTCGTCCTCGACCCGCCGGACGGTCCAGTCCTCGATCACGGGGTTGGCCAGCAGCTCACCGGCGATCCGGTGCAGCGCGTCGTCATCGACCGTGTCGTCCACGTCCAGCTCGAAGTGCTTGCCCTGCCGC
>JALYQB010000463.1 GCA_030856045.1 Actinomycetota bacterium | reverse complement strand
ACACACCATCACCCACGGCCTGCACTGGTCAACCTGGCGCCGCCGACACCAAGCCCAGGCCCGCCGAGCCCACATCCGACGCCACCTCCGCCTACAGATGCTAATGATCTAGCGCTGTAGTACTAGGGCGGCCCTGACCCGGCAACCAGCCGACGACCAACAGAACGACACACCGGCGGACACGGATGACCGTGTCCACCCGTCCACCGTCCTGCGCACCCTCATCCGGGATGGCCAGGCACGCAACACGCCCCAGCAGGAACTGCCGGGGCGCGGTTTGCACAACGTCCGTTTGGTGCCCCCGGTGGGGGTCGAACCCACACTGTGATCCTTTTAAGTGGACTGGCTTGCAAGATGGGGCACCTACCGTGACCTGCGACGAAGCAGCAAGTGGTGTCCCAAGCGCCACGCCCGGGGCACGTATAGGGCACAGGGGATGCCGCGTAGTAGCCCTTGGGAGGGGGTCCGCGGGGGATGCCACACCTGTCGGTCGGCCCACCCGAAGGCCTCTGCCTCGACGCAGTCGACTTCACCGACGCCACCCGCCTAGTCGAGGTTGCCGCTGGCATCCTTGCGAGGCTCAACGGGTGGGCGACGCTCGACGACGCTGGGTACCGGCCAGTGAAGCTGCGCAACCGGTTCCACCGAAGCCGTGAAGCCACCGATACACACATCGTGCTCGCTGACGAAGTACGCGGACGCGATGAGGTCTGTCGTTGTAGGTACCGCGGAGGCACGGCTTGGCGGTCTTGCCGCGACTGTCACTGCCACCACATCGAGCGGCGGCGTTTCCGGAAATCCGCGCCAGCCAGGGGGACCACGTCAGCTCGCCCGTGCCGCCACGCACCCCGACGCCGACGATCTCCTTGCACTGATCGGCACGGCTGGCGCTCCTGGCTGGGATCCACTCTGGAAGGCGCTAGAGATCATCAAGGTGGCAGTGGGCGGCAAGGCTGCGCTGCTCGCCACCGGGTGGATCACTGCCGACGATCACGATGTGTTCGGGTACTCGGCCAACCATCCCGACGCCAGCGGGACGGACGCACGGCACGCCCGACGCCCGCCGACGACACCTCCGGGCCGGGTCATGTCGATCGAGGATGGGCAGCAGTTCATCCGCGACCTCGCCCGGCGGTGGCTCGATTCGCTGTCCTGATCGGGCTTCGCGTGCCACGCGGACCTCTGCAGTGTGAACGCGGACGCGACGGCATGTCGAGGATCAGGCCGAGACAGACCATGCCGCCTGAGCTACTGCTTCATGTCACCCCAGATTGCCGCGTGACGGCGGGAACTGCGGCGTTCGCTCCGGGTTTGCTCCGACCCCTGACACGGCTCTCGCTGTGCCATCCCGTCGACCTGGCGTAGCCCGATCAGCTCGGTTCCGAGGGGCAACCTGTGATGATCGCGGGACCGTACGTTGCCACGCTTGCCTCTCGGAACCGAGCTGATAGCCCTTCGGGAGGTCGTCGGGATGGCACCCTGGACGCCGCCACCTTCCGGAGCGCCACCGCACTCCCCCCGGCCATCCCGGAGACCTGTCCGCCCGGCGAGGGCACGTCTTGTTGTTGGACCGCCGCCCGGAACCAAGGTCGGATTATGCCGTGCTGTGTCCTTTGATCTACGGACTTGTGCGCAGGTGTCACCGGCCGGGCCGGAGCGCCCGTTTCCCCCCATTCGCGCTCGCGCCGCGCGCGGTCTGCATGGGTTACCATCCTGGAGACGTGCCCACCGGTCGATCAGCTTCGGGGTAAGCTCACCGATATGCCGACATCGTCGATCTTTACAAATAACGTCTTATGATGGTCCGGGAAATAGAGCACGTGGAAATTGCCGTAGTCGCCGAGCCATTGAGCGGAGAACTCGTTCCGGGCGGGGCCTGCAGGGATGCCCATAGAAGGGCCGGGTGTAAGTCCTGGAGGTGCAGGGGCCGCGCCCGGAGGCGGCTCCTCTCCGAAAATGGGGCCAGAAGATGATGCGGCATCGCCTGTGTCAGGCGATAACGAGGAATTTCCTGGTGGTGGCCATTCGCCAGACAGGCTTACGGGAACCTTGTCGATCGTCGGCCATGAGACCTCGACTCTAGTCGGCAGAAGAGCAAGCCCCAACCATGGAAGGACGGAGGCGTTTGCGGCTTTCTCAATCAGTCTATCCGGTAGCGCCGAATTAGGAGTGAGTGTAAGTGGGTCGATCTCACGTGCAAAGTTGTAACCAACCCGCTCCGATGTTCTTAGGAGAAGCTGGGTTGAGAGCAAGACACCCGCGAGGGCTAACATGGCAAACCCAACTCGAAAGAAACGCCATGAGGTCATGTTATGGAAAATCGGAAGAAACACCTCATCGGCGTCAGGATCCCCCCTTTCGTGTTTCCGCAAGTGCCAAGATGTAAAAATGAAGACCCCGATGGACGGAGGAATGACTAACAAAGCAGACAAAATCCAAATATCCGACAAGCGAAACGCCGCATTCGTTGGTGTGATACCTACGACTGACACATTCAATCCGTAAGCGCTATAAAACTTGTTAGCAACAGAATAGGCGATAAGTTGTGCGATCACACCTGCGGCCACAACCACGCTGATGACCTCAGCTAGGATTCCCGACCGCTTGTCTTCCGCCAGGCCGGACGCGCTTGCACCAGAACGTGTTAGGGCAGCTGTAGTCACGGTGTTGGCACCTCGTCGAGATAAATTGAGCTGGTTTTTTCCCGTGATCGGCGCAGGCAAGCTGCTCCTCCCCTTAGCTTAGTCACCGCCTCCAGGTTGACAGCTGCCAACTGTACCGACAGGTCCAAGATCATGACAGGGTATCACCTCGTGGTTGAACCGGCACTACCCGAGCGGCCTGGGCGCCGCCCGCTCAATACCCTCGTCGTCATTGCCGCGACGAGGATATCCGTGTCTACTCGGGCGTCCGATCACGTGGGGCGATCTGGTCCCGGCGCAGCCGCGCGCCGCGCGGGGACCGGCCGGAGGCCGCATGCCCCGTGCGAG
>JALYQB010000454.1 GCA_030856045.1 Actinomycetota bacterium | reverse complement strand
GCCGCGAGGTTCGCGTCGGTGAGCAGCCCGGCCCGGTACCAGCGGATCATGAAACTGAGCATCCGCGGGTTCTCGGCCAGGCTGAGCAGGTCGCGGACGTCGCCCAGCAACGTGAGGAAGTGCTCCGCGTCCGCCTCGTCGTCGAAGTCCTCCACCACCAGGGTCCGGCGCTGGCCGGCGTCCAACGGGAGCAACCGCATGATGCGCGACCCGGGCAGTACCTGGGCCTGGCCGCCCAGCGCCGTGCGCACGTCGCGGTCGGTGGCGAAGTACTGGTGCCGGCTGGTGACGATCACCTTGGCCGCACCGCCTGCCGCCTCCCGCAGGGTGTTGAAGTGGTCGACCACCCGGTCGTAGTCGGTGCGCTGGGCCAGCTCGTCGAAGCCGTCGAACAGCAGCGCGACCTTCCCCTCCCGCAGCAGGTAGCGGAACGACGGCCGGTGGTAGCTGTCCTCCTCGCTCATGTGCTGGGCCAGCAGCTGGTCGAGGGTGCGGCCCTTGGTCAGCTCCCGCATGGTGACGAGCACCGGGACCAGCTCGGAGTCCTCCTGAGCGAGCCGCTCGGCCAGGGCGCGCAGCAGGAACGTCTTGCCGGTGCCGAAGTCACCCAGCACCAGGATGAACCGCGGGCCGCCGGTGTCCAGCAGGGCCATGATGTGCTCGCCGGCCGTGGTCGGCCGAGCCGTGGTCTCGCCCAGCTCCGACCACCGCTTGTCCACATGCCGCCGCAACGGGTACTCGGAGTCGGCGTGCAGCCGCTGGGTCTGCGCCGCGAGGTAGCCGTGGTGTTTCCAGACATGCTGGTACTCGGCGAAGTCCCGCAACCAGATGCGGTGCTCCCGGGCAAGCTGTTCAGCGTCGAGGCTCGCGGGCCCGCCGCGACACACCAGCTCCGGTTCCCGTTCCGTCGGGACGTGGGCGCACACCGCGTCGCGGAAGCCGGCGACGGCCGCAGCGTCGGCCGGCCCGTCGCACACCCCGACGACGTGTTCCTTGGTCCACGGGCCGCGGGTGTAGCGCACCACCAGGTGAGCGAACTCGGCCCCGCTCGCCCCACGGCTCCGCTCGATGATCTCCGCGCCGGACGTCGAGCGATCCTGGTCGGTGCGCAGCCGGCAGACCTCGCGGACCTGGCTGAGGAAGTCGTGGCCACGCCACTCGACGCCGATGCGGTCGAGCCGCTGGTCCCTCCCGGTCACGGCGCTGAATCGTACTGGTCAGCCGCTGACCACGAGGGCCTCACGCATGGTGCGCACCGCCGGGGGAAGCGGTGGCGCGACGACCGGCGTTGTGCGGGGACGCCGCAGCAGACGATCGAGCAGACCGGGGCCGCGGACCGCGTGCCGCCCCCGGTGCCGGTGTCACCCCGGGCAATAGCACCACCACCACACGGTGCTCGGCGCACAGCTCACTGCGTATTCCCGTGAAGTGGGTTGGACTGGTCCTCGATAGCTGCTAACACGAATTCGGTGGGCTGCTGCAGGAAGAAACTCAGCGCTGAGTACACCGTGCACGTGGACCGTCGTGGCCATGGATGCCACCAGCGACGCGGGACTGTCCAACATACCGCGCAGCGGCCGCGTTCGTCGATACGGTGCCGTTCATGCAGATAGCCAACGACGCCCAGCGATCGCACCACACGTTCAGCCGTGGCACGATCAGCAACCACATCGCCGGCCAGGACGGTATCAAGTACATCGGATAGTTCGTCGCTGAACACTCGATAGCGGGTAGCGTGGACCGAATAGCTCACAGTTCATCTCCTACCCCTACTGTGGGGCACCTGACAACTAGCTGCGCGGTCCGGTGTAGCACATGGTCAAGCCAATACGGGTCGCACATGACTAAGGGGCGAATGTCCCGGTTGAGCCCGTCCGGCGTCCGGGCCGTGCCAGTTCGGTGCATGGTGTTGCCTCTCACGAATCAGGGGACGGGCGGGGCGTGCCGGAGCAGTCGGCAAGGACTCGACGACTTCACACCCGTCTCGGTGCCTAGTCTTGGGTTACCAACGGCGGCCATTACTGGTGGTTGTCATGTGTAGTGACGTTAGAGTTACGCTGCGCCGCCTCGGAAGGATGTTGCGAATAGTTGCGACGATTCATCACGGATGGCGGTCTGCACGCGCGGGGCCTGCACCCGGTGAGCCGTTGACCCGCCTGCACTCAGTCCAGCTCGTCGAGGGTCTGGGTGACGAGGCGCCTGGCGGCCGGTCCGTATACGGCTGGGGCTTTGAGGGCCTCGAACATGCGTGCGTACAACTCCACCTCTTGTGGCCTGGTGACCTCGATGCTCGCCGTGGGTGTCTCCAAGGCGACCAGGGTGTCATCGAAGATCCAAAAGCCGGTGGAACCGACCGCAGCCCGTTCGGTCATCATGGGTATGACGCCCAGGGACAATGCCACTAAGTTAAGCGATCCGGCGTAGTTCCACGGTCGGTGGCCCGTCATGTTTGGTTCCGGTGTCCGTGGCTCGTTTGACTCGGTAGGAGTTGTGGCGGGCTCGTTTGACTACGCGTG
>JALYQB010000452.1 GCA_030856045.1 Actinomycetota bacterium | reverse complement strand
GGACAGCCCTGAGGGCTGTCCACAGCCACGCAGCGTCGGGCTTCCCACCCGGCGCGCGGCGCTGTGACGCTGCGGTCATGACCACAACCACGAACGCCCACCGCTGGACCATCACCAACATCGGCGGCAACCCACACCGCCGCGTGGACCCAGGCACTCGCCGCAGGTCGGGCGGCGCTCCTGGCAGGCGAAATCGGCACCCTCGCCATCACCGTCGACGACGAGTACCCCACCGCGTTCTACACGCCCGGCCGCGACGAGCGCGGACTTCTTGACCCCGCCCAGGTCACCGCTGCACTGGTCGACCTACACCAAGCCGGCACCGCAACCGAAATCGCCGACCAGCTCGTCACCGGCCCGTGAGCGACATAGCCACAACCGCGCCGCACCCGTCAGCCGACAGATCTCTACCGGGCGCGCTGCCGAATGGCGCTGCTCGCACGGGTGCCCGGCGTCGCGCCAGCCGGTACCACAGCGAGGAGGACCCGTTGATAGGACGGGCGCTGCGCGGCACGGCGCCAGGCACGTCTCAGACGCCGCAGCGAGCCGATCGGTTCCCGATCCGCCGCGGTGGGCTCACGCGGTCGACGGCGGGTCGTCACGGGGTGCGAGTGCAGCAGCGGGTACGAGCAGCTGCTCGACGGCGACTCGGCGGGCGCCAGCACCGTCGTGGAGCTCCAAGCGCCCTAGGAGGCTGGTGTTTTTCGTGGAATCTTACGCAGAGCGATCACCGAGCAGTGCGCTGACCTGGGGCCTTCACACTTCGTAGCTGCCGTTTTCGTCCAAGAACTGTGTTTGACACCAGCCTCCTAGCAGATGGCTACTCGGCCCGGCTCGACGACGTCGCCTTCGCGGTCGACGACGACCAGCCCACCGCGTTCTACAGCCCTGGCGCGATGAGGACGGCAACCTCGACCCGGTCGAGGTCAATGTTGCTCTCACCGAGATGCACCAGGAGAGCACCTTCGCCGAGACCGCCGACCGGATCGTCGCTGCCTCCCGGTGACAACGCCCGGCCCTCACGACGCATCGAACGCGCGTTCTACTCTCGCCTTGCCGGTGCTTCCCGCACCAGCGTTCCGAAGACCGAATACGGCGCGAGGAGGGCGCGGGGGAGTGGACGGGCGGCGCGGCGAAGGCATCGCGGGCGCGGTCCAGGGCAAGTACGGCCGCCCGGTCTGGCTGCAGCTCGACTGGTACGGCCTGCTGCACCCGCCTCGAGTTCCACGACGGCGTGCCGGCGCACGCGGCCTCGTCGTCGCCGAGCTGTTCATTGGCGATTAGCTCGAGCTGATGGCACGAACCAGCGCCTGGAGGGCCGCAATCTTCTGCTGCTCCATCTTCACCGGGTCGTGCGTCTTGCTGGGGCTGGAAGAGGTCTCCTTGAGCATGTGATCAGGGTGCAGGTCGTACCTGTCGTGATACTTGGTGCCATCGGGTCCGGTGTAACTCACTGTGACCACTACCGGCGGAAGGGGATCGTGGCCGGCACGGATGACATTGCTAAGGGTCCAACCCGGTGCCCAGGTCGTGATCGGCTTGGCGAACCGATGGTAGATCCACTTCCACATGTCGGTGTCCGGCAGCGAGTCGACGTCGGGAGGTGGTCCCGGGTTGAACGCTACGGTCACGTTCGTGGCGACCGAGGCGCCGAGATTCCTCAGTACAAGTAGCGTGGTGCCGGGTGATAGCAGCTCGCGCCGGAGTTCCGCCACGATGATCGGCCGAGTACGAGCCCGACTGTCATCACGGGTCGCCTTCAATGTGCGGGCGGCGATGAAAGCTGTGACGACCACAGCGCTTGCCGTCACGGCACCCGCGATGGCCGCGACAGCGACCCAGTTCGCTTCCGACACGTCGACCAGTAAATCAGGCTCCGTATCACTCCCTCGAGGGTCCGAGCCGTCAGTCGCGCCCATCGACTGCGGCCCAGCAGCCGCGCGACTGACCCGAACTCCGGCGGCGCCGAGCGTGGTGGAGGGCAGGCCCTGGCCTGCCCGCAACGCTGCCCGCCGGAGGGGCCGTGGAGGCTCGCGGGTCAAGGGTGGCGCGAAGTGCCATTGCACCAGCGACGCCGCAGGCGCCCTTGACGCGGGAGGGACGGCCCCGCAGGCTGCGCGGCGACGGGCCGAGGGCCCCTGCACCGCCAGAGTCCGTCCACTGTGGAATCAATGACAATCACGATGACGGTGAACTGCAGTCGCCGCCGTGCATGCCAGGCACACCAGCCAGCGGTGACGGCACTGCGACCTGGACAAACCGCGATAGCGGAGCCATACCCGTGATCCTGTAAGCGGTAGGTTCAGGGTTCGAGCGCCCGATTCGCCAGGGCTTTTGTTGAGACCATGGCGCGCTTGCCACGGCGGGCGTCCACGTGACCGGTTTCCTTGAGAAGGGCGATGGCGCCGCGAGCTCCCGGCACGCGGCCGCCGCGGTCTCCCGTGTCGGCGGCGGGTTCCGCGGCGGCTAAGGCGTGATGGAGCAGACCGCAGGTCGACCATGGTCAACGCCCATGCAGCGGACTCATCCTCACGATGTTCCCGAACGAGACCCGGCTCCCCGCCGCCCTGGGCGGCGGGACCTACGTCGACTCTGGGTTCCAGGGCGTCGCCAGCTGGAAGTAGTTGCCGTCGGGGTCGGCGAAGGTGCACAGCAGCATCCCGCCGCCGCCCCCAGGTTCGTATGGCTCGGTGACGACTTCGGCACCGATGGCCTTGATGCGCTCGAACTCGACGTTCACGTCGGGCGTCGAGAAGTTGAGCATGACCCGGGCCGGCTGCTGGCTCTTGCCCTTCACGTCGCTGTGGGGTCCGATGGCCAGGCTGCCATCGCCGGCCTGGAAGCCGAACCATCCGTTAGCTTCGTCGCCCCAGTCGGGGTTCGGGGCGCCCAGCACCTTGGCGTAGAAGTCGGCGAGCTTCTTGGAGTCCTCCGAACCCAGCATGATGTTGTTCAGGTTCAACGCCATCGCTTCTCCTCGGGGATTCGTAGCTTCACTGATGCTACGTCAGCCTGCCGAGCCCGGAGCGCACCCGCCCCGTGAGCTGTGCCAGGTGCCGCGGCCGCCCGAGCCGACTTCTCGCCCGGGCTCCGGGCCTGCGCATCCAACGGGCGAGGTTCCCCGCCCTTGCAAGACCTGTCTCATCATCGAGGACGGCACCCCGGCGCGGTGGGCGGCAAGCCATTCGGCGGCAGTGACCTGCTGCTCGGGTTCGGCGTCATCGACGTGGCGGGCGGCGAGCATGGCCTGAAGGGCTTCGTGTCGGGCGACGGCGGGTCGGCGTGGTGGCGGCGCTTACGGCCCGACGGGAGCCGCCCGAATGACGGCCCCTGGCAACATGGTGCCGATTTCGAAGGAGCACGTCTGGGTCTTGACCGCCGGGTCGTCCTCCGCGATCGCACGAACCTCATCGATGCTGTCCGCCTCGACCACGGCGAGGCCCCAGACGCCGGCGGGTTCGAGGACGGCGCCGAACACGACGACTCGCCCGCGCTCGAAGAGCTTCCTCCAGTACGCGCCGTGTTCACCCATCAGGGCCTTTTCGCCCTCGGACATGTCGCCCGCGAAGGTGGGCCGGGGTGAGATCAGCTTGTAAACGAAGTAGTTGGCGTTCACACGGTGTCCTCTCGGTAGTGATCTGTCCTCGTGTCCTGGGCATGGGAGGGTCCACCGGGGTCACCGACCCCCAGGCGCGCTCGATGAGCCCGCCCAGCCGGTCCTCGAGTGAGTCGCGATTCGAGATCATTAGTCGGCGCGGGTGGGTCCTACTACTGTCGGGAGCCGTCTCAGGGTGCACTCGGATCGGGGCAGGCTGGTGGCGTGCGGCCCGCCCGAGACCCCTCACCCGAGTCCAGGACCGGGCTGCCCCTCAGCCCCACGTGGTACGCGTACGAGCTGCCGACCGCAACTCGCCTCGTGGGGAGCCTCACCGCGGACTTGGCCTGTGACCGCACCGGACCCGGTCTCCGCTGGCCGTGGACTCGGCTGACTGTTGACCAATCAGCACCCACGTTTTGCCCCACGTTTACGGCTGATTCCGACCGATCACGGCGTCACACCGCAGCAGCCGATGTCCGGCGTGGCCAGCGACAACACATCACCACCGAGACCCACGAACCCTGGCAGAACAGCGGACCTCAGATCCGTCAGGTCGTGGGTTCGATCCCCACCCGCCCCACTTTCAGCTGGTCACCCACTGTGAGGCGATCTCGAGTGGCGCTCACGCGGTGATCGCGGCGAATGTGCGTTGCCCATGGCCGAGTCTCATCGAGAGCCGGTGTCGGTCGGTCCTCCTCGCAGTCGATGTTGCCAGCGATCAAAGAACGCGCGCAGGTCGGCGACGGTGTCGGCGTCTATGGGAATGTCGTCGTCGGTGAATCGGCCGAGTGATCCGATCATGGTGGCCAGGACGGCCTCGTCGAAGCCGGCGTCGATCTGCGCGGCCCGATTGACGAGGAGGTCGGTGTCGTAGCGCTGGGCGAGCGTGTACACGTCGGCGAAGTCGCGGGCTTCCCCTCGGTCGAACAGGGCGAGGAGTTTCCGGCCGGCGAGTTCCTCGAGCCCAAATGTCGGGCCGGCCATGCTCAAGGACGGCGACAGGTTCGGTGGTGAGTCGAGGGCGAGGTCGACGAGAAGTTCCTCGTCGCTCGACACGACGAGGCGGCAGAAGGTGTCGGCGTCACGGATACGCCGAACCGCCCAACCTTTGTCCCGGGCTGCGTTCTCGAAGGCGTCGCGCGCGGAGGGGACGGTGCTTCGGCCCGCGCGAGTGAAGAGGTCGAGGTCTTGTGTCGGTCGGGACGTCAGGTGCTGCGCGGCCAGCGCAGCTCCGCCCGCCAGGAGGAAGCCGTCGCTTTCGGGCAGGGAAAAGAACAACTCGGCAACGGCGACCTGGAATCGGGTGAGGCCCGTTCTCGGCGAGCCCACTACGCCGCCGCAGTCGCGGCCCGTTCGACCAGAGGTGCCCATGCGGCCCGAACGTCGCGGGGTAGGACGAGGTCGTCCCACAGGTCGACGAGCAGGACTCCGTCGATGTAGGTGAGAAGGTCGTCGGCGGTGCCTTCGCGGAGGGTGATCTCGTAAACGCGGGCGCGTTGCCTGCGGTCGCGCAAATCGAACGTGCGTGCGGTTTCCGACCAGTTCAGATGCAGCGGCAGCATGACAGTGGCGAGTGCACGATCCGGGCCGAGGCGCGGCACGTGAGAGGGCACGAGCACTGACCGACCTCGGGCTGTCGCGTACTCGGTGAAGGTGATGGCCGGGGTGGCGGTGAGCTGGAAGCCGGCGGCGGCAAGGATCCGGGTGGCGGTCGCCACGGTGGGGGATCGGTGTCCGTGCTCGTATGAGGACAGCGTCGGTCGTGACGTGCCGGCACGCTCGGCGAGCTCATACTGGCTGAGCCCGGCGGCACGGCGTGCCTCGGCGAGCACCCGACCCGGCTCCATCGCTCCTCCTAACGTATCTGATCGGATACGTTACCGCGATAGCGGCAGCTGGACAAGAGGAGAGTTCCGTGCATGATCACGTCGCTGAAGTCCGATTATCCAGGGGGAACCGGCCGATGGCGCCGATCTCGGCGACGAACACCGGGCCCAGTGTGGGTCCGACCCCCGGGATGGTCTGCACCGCGATGAAGCCGGGGTCGGCCCGCAGCCGGGCGGTCACCAGCCCGGCGAAGGTCTCGATCTCGAAGTCGCAGGCGTCGATCAGCCGCAACGAGTGTGTCAAGGAGCTCGTCCTGAGGATCACACCACGTTCGTCCGGCGCGACACGCATCGGGCGCCCCAGGCGCTGCCGCCCCTCCGCACGAGTGGAGTGCGCCTTTCAGCGAACTCGCTGGCATGGTCGGGATTCCCACCGGCTTCGACGCCGCGCACGTCGCCGCTGGACACCTCCTGGACCCGATCCTCGGCGGTGCGATCCGCAACGGGACGTGGAACAGCGACAACCGAGGGTAGGTCCGGAAATGACGATCACGACGAACTCGCCGAGCGCTCTAGCCCCGGCGCGTCGGTCGGCACGAGCAGCATCGAGTATCGCTTGGCCGGTTGAGGTAAGAGTCCACTATGGATTCAGTGGGAATGGTGATGGGCATGAACGGTCGTATCGCGCTACCTCTCCCGCACTTGAACTGACCTCTGTGGTACTTGTTTGCCGAGATAGTGTTGCTGTGCTTCTGGTCCTTGCCGCCTCATAATCCGTCAGGTCGTGGGTTCGAGCCCCACCCGCCCCACTGCGATAACCGAAATAGACGGGCCCGCGAACTGAACGCCGTCACTCTCTGTCCACGCTTCTGTCCACGCTTCTGTCCACGCGATGTCAGCTTGCGCTGCTCACATGACCAGCACGAACGGGCGGAGCGAGGGCGGAGGGAAGCGTGCGCGCACGCTGCGGCGGTGTCATCCGTGGGCCAGACGGCTGATGCTACGGATTCGCCGGAGATACCATCGGCGTATGCGTAGTGAGCCGCCGGCGTTGCTGCCGATCCTGCGTTCTCGCACGCAAGCGGACGTGCTGACGGTCATGCTGTTCAATCCGGGCCTGGAGTTGACGCAGACCGAGCTGGCCCGGCGGGTGGTCGCGTCGCTCACCAGCGTCGTCGACGAGGTCCGCCGACTCGACCAGGCCGGGTTACTGGCCACCCGCACGCTGGGGCGCGCCCGGTTGGTGCGGGCAGGTTCCGGTCCGCTGGTCGACGCCCTCGCCGAGGTGATATTGCGCGCCTTCGGTCCGGTACAGGTCGTCGCGGAGGAGTTCAGCGTCGCAGCAGACGAACTCGGGAAAGCAGTGAGCAACGTCGTGCTGTTCGGTTCCTGGGCAGCCCGGTACGAGGGGTCGCGGGCGCGGAACCGGCAGACATCGACGTCTTGATCGTGGTGATCGACGCGGGGCTGGACCGGGGGCCGCTCTACGCTGCTGCGGACCGCTCGCAGCAGCGGCTGGGACGACCGGTCAACCCGACGGTCGTCACGATCGATCGTTGGGCGCGTCGAGGCGCGTGGGATGACCGGTTCGTCGACGAGATCGCCTCGCGGCCGCTGGTGCCGGTAGCGCTGAGCGTCGACGAACCGGCGGAACCCGCGGGAGGGAGCTGAGGTGGCTCGGTGGGCGCAAGGCGCTGGGGAGATCGACGAGCTCCTGACCCGACATCGTCTCGAGCGGGTCCACGGCGCTCGCGCCGATGGGGAGAAGGCGCAGCGCCGACTGGGCACCGCCGAGACGATCGTTTCCGATGCCCCCGAGTCGGCGTTCGTCCTCGCCTACGACGCCGCCCGGTTCGTCGGCGAGGCGCTGCTCGAACCCCACCCGCCCCACCGGTTTACCAGGAAATATGCCCTGTTCGCTGCCACAGTAGTTGATCGATGTCAATCTCCATGTCGGCAAGTAGGCTGCCTCAAACGTGGCGACGAACGGCGGCGGACGGTGCCAGCGCGGATCCATCCGCCGGCGCGGCAATTCGTTCCAGGTGATGGTCTACGCTTGGCTCGATCCCCTCACCGGGCGGCGGATGTACCTCACGGCCTCCACGACCGACGAGGTCGAGGTGCAGCGGATCTTGACGCGGCTGCAAGCGGAGGTCGACGTGCAGCGCCGTAGACTCGTTCGAACTGTGTCGATCCGTGCGTCAACGTGCGCTACGTGGCGACCGTGGTTCGCGGTGACCGTGCTGCCCAGCCGAGGGTGAGCAGCGCGACCAGCATCCACGATGCGAGGTAGGTGAAGGCCACGGTCGGTGACGCGACGGTGTACAGCAGGCCTGTGATCACGCTGGCCCCGACGTTGCCGAGGGCTTGCACGGTCGCCAGGAGGCCGAACGCGGAGCCGCGGGTCTCCGGTGGCGCGAGGGCGGCGACCGCGGCGTGTTCTGCGGTCTCTGCACAGCCGATGCCGATGCCCGCGAGTGCGAAGGCGATCAACAGCACCACGATCACCGGGCCTGCCAGGGCGAAGACGAGGTAGGCGAGGAGGAATGTGGTGACGCCGACCACGGCGACCAGCAGCGGGCCCCGCTGCCCGAGCCGGTCCGAGAACCCACCGGCCGGCAACGAGGCGGCGGTCGCGGCCACGTTGTAGACCACGTACAGGGTGATCGCGATCTGGGTGGCAGCCTCGATCCCGCGCCCGGGCGTCAGCACATCGGTGGCGCGCAGGATGAGCAGCGTGGCGGCGACGTTCCCCACCTCGAAGGCAGCGAATCCGGCTATGGCCCTCCCCAGCCGACCCCGCAGGACCGGCCGCACCTGGAACCGGAGCTTCCTGCGCTCGATAGCCTTCGGAAGTTTGACCTGTCTGATCGCGTAGATGATCGCCACCGCCGCCAGCAGTCCCGGGATGACCGAGAGCAGGATCGCGGTCCGCACGCTGAACAGCGCCACCAGGCCCAGCGCGAGCAGTGGACCGCCGATCGCGCCGAGGTTGTCCATGGTGCGTTCGAACCCGTACGCCCGTCCGTACGCCTCGTCCGGCACCACATCGGCCAACAGCGCGTTCCGCGCCGGAACCCGCAGGCCGCGCGCCGCCCACGCTGCGCCACGGAGAATCCCGGCCTGCACGACTGAGGATGTCGTGCCGATCAGGGCGGAGAGCACCGCGGTCGCCGAGTAGCCCCCCACGGCCACCGCTCGTCGCCGGTGCGGGTCGTCCGCGAGCGCCCCTCCGACAAACCGGCCGGCGCCGGCGAGCCCTTCGGAGATGCCCTCGATGACACCGAGCGCCGTGGCCGGTGCGCCGAGGGTGGCGGTGACGAAGCTCGCCAGTAGTGAGGTGGGGATCTCATGACCGACATCGGCGAGGAAGCTCGCCGTACCGATCCCTCGCACACCCGGCGTGAGCCAGCAACTGTTACGGGCCATCGATGATCGTGCCCACGTGCTCGCCGTGCAGCGCTCTGGTGATGTTGCCGGGTACGAGCCCGTTGACAACCTGGATCTGTGTGACGTGCTTGGCGCGCGACATGAGCTCCAGCACGATCGGGTCCACCGGCAGCGAGTCGAGGTCACGGGCGAGCAGGTCGCGGGCGCCGACCCGGCCGATGAGCTCGGCGCGACTGTCAGCGGCCGGGTCGCCGGTGAACACGCCGTCGACGTCCTTCACGTAGATCGTCCGCGCGGCGCCGTAGGCGTCGGCCAGCAGGAACGTGCCCGCGTCGGTGCGGTGCGGCGGGATCTTGCCGACCTCGGGTGGAAACTCGTAGATCTCGTAGGGCGGGAACCCGTTGGAGACCACCGCACGGCTGGCGGCCAGGTGCACCGCGAGCTGGTGTGCCACGGTCGCATGCGGGAGGTACGAGACGCCGTCGGCGGCGAGCAGCGCCGCGACGAGGTGCCCGTTCTGCTCCGCCTCGGTCGCGGCGAGTGTGGCGAGAACGCCCGTCGGCAGGCCGAGGTCGAGGCCGACCCCGAGCACGTGGCGTGCCCGGATCCCCGGACCCGTGAGGATCAGCATCCGGTGCTCGTCGAGCGCGGCGCGTAGCTCGTCGACGACCGGTCCGACCGCGTCGCGACCGCGGTCGATGACCGACCGGCCGCCGATCGCCACCACGTTGAGCCACGGCAGCAGCCGGATGACCGGCCGGTCGACCGGTTTCACCAGCTCACGATCCAGCAGGGTCTGGCGCATCAGGGCGGACGGCACGTCCTTCGCCGCAGGGGAGATCCCGGGCTCTGTCATGGTGGCTTCTCCTCGTGCAGGCGTGGCTCAGGCGGCCGAGATGATCGTGCCGACGTGCTCCCCGGCGAGGGCCCGCGTGATCAGGCCCGGCCGAAGCCCGTTGATCACTTGGATGGACCTGACGTGCCGGGCGTGGCGCATGAGCGCGAGCATCGGGCGCTCGACGATGAGGTCGGGCAGGTCGCGGGCGAGGAGCTCGTCGACGGTGATCTGCGGGATGAACTCGGCGCCCGGGTCGGTCTTCGGGTTCGCCGTGTAGAGCCCGTCCTCGTCCTTGACGAAGATCATGGTGCGGCAGCCGTAGGCCTCCGCGACGAGGTAGCACCCGGCATCGGTGCGATACGGCGGGATGACGCCCTCGGCCGGCGCGGGCTGCCACATGTCGTAGGGCGGCATGCCGGAGAAGATCGCGGCGGATGACTCGGCCAGGGAGAGCGGCAGCGCCGCGAGAGCCGCCCGGCCCACGAGCGGAATGCCGTGGCGTGCCATGAGGTACCCCAGCATCTGGGCGTTCTGCCCCGCGACCGCAGACCCGACGTCGGTCAGGACACCGGTCGGCAGGCCGAGCTCCGCCGCTACGGCGTACACATGCCGGGCGCGGGTGCCACCACCGGTGCCGATGAGGAGCTTGTGGTGGCGCTTGGCCTCGACCAGCTCGTCGACGACCGGCATGACCGCGGACCGGCCGCGGTCCATCAGGCTCTGGCCACCGATCTT
>JALYQB010000448.1 GCA_030856045.1 Actinomycetota bacterium | reverse complement strand
GGTCCGAACCACCCGGCCGCGACGGCCTCCGCGCGGCTGCGTACGTCGGCCCGGTTCCCGAGCACCTCCCGCCAGGTGGCGAGGACGTCGGCCGCGGCACCGGGCACGGCGTGGACGTGCCGCGCCCGGGCCTCGCCGGTCAGCAGCCGCACGCCGTCGGTCAACCGCTCGTCGGCGTCCGCGTCCACGGCGTCGGTGAGCGACACCATCCCGTGGTCGGCGACGACGGCGAGCAGCGCACCGGGCGGCAACTGCTCCGCGATCATCGCGACGAGCGTGTCTACGAGCCGCAGCTGCAGCCGCCACGGCAGCGACCCGGGGCCGTACACGTGCCCCACCAGGTCGAGGTCGCCGTGGTAGGCGTAGCAGAACCCGGGCGCGGCCAGCACCCCCGCGGCGAGGTCACCCAGCGCGTGGATGGACCGGAAATCCCCACCCCGCAACGCCGCCCGCGTCAGGCCCGACCGCTGCTGCGCGGCAGGCGCGACGACCCGCACGTCCAGCCCCGCGGCCGCGGCGCGCTGCAGCACCGTCTCGTGCGGCTGGACCTCCTCCGGGAGGACGGTCTCCCGCAGGTCCGTCCCCTCCGCCGAACACCAGGTCAACGCGTGGAGCGCCTGCCCCTCGGTCGCGAAGGCGCAGCCGGTGATGCCGTGCTCCCCCGCCGGCAGCCCCGTGCCGAGCGACGCGATGCTCGTCGCGGTGGTGGCCGGGAAACCCACCTCCAGCACGTCGCCCGCCAGCGACGACAGGAACGGGGCGTCCGCGGTGTGCTCGCGCAGCTGGTGCTCGCCGAGGCCGTCTACGAGCAGCAGGCACGCCGAGCGCGCCGGTTCGACTGGCAGCGTCGCGCGCTCCCCCGGCACCCCCAGCGCGGCCAGCAGCGACGGCGTGACGTCGGCGAGCGTGAGCACGTCGACACCGTAGGCTCCCGCGGCGCCGTGGCCACTCCACCCCGAGATCAACACCGGGGAGCCGGAACGTGCCGCCGAAACCTGATTACTGAGGTGGCGCCGAACTACGCCTCGCAGTGGGCGGCGATCGTGGCAGAGTGGCAGACGACCAGACCCACGGCACGAGAGATGAAGACGGGCAGCAACAGCGTGTTCGAGCCCTTGACCACGGGCACGTCAGTGTCGCAGGGATGCCACGATTTTGTCTCCGAGGAGGGTCGTGCACGGTGGAACCAGCGCTCGGTGACCTCGGCCGACGTTGCCCGCGAGTACGGTTCCACCGACGTCGACGGCTCCCGACCCGACATCTGGGCCAAGTACCACTGACCATCTCGCGATCAGTCGCGTGGCTGCCACACGGTCGCCTCGATCTCCCAGTGGTCGCCCGGCTGTCCGGGGAACGAGAGGAACACGAGCCGCTCGGCGTCGCCGCTGCGCACGCAGAACTGGTCACCGCCGCCGAAGTGGGCCGAGTCGAGCCCGTGGGTCTGCAACAAGGTCGCGCAGTCCTCCGCGGTAGGCGCCGTCGGCCGCGTCCATTTCGCCACCGAGGTGCCTAACGTGATGATCTGGTTGATGGGGCCGGTGGCAAAGTCGTTGCCCGCATAGATGTCCATCGCCGCGTCCGAGTCAGAGGTCACCGAGGGTGGATCGGTGTCGAAGTCGATCGCGCTCTCGAACAGCAGCGTGCCGTGCCACAGCGGCTCGTCGGGAGCCGGCGGGTCGCCGCTCGCCAGCGCGGCGGGAACGCCCCCTGGCGCGGGCGGGGTCGCCGAGGCGCCGTCGGTGGGTGCCGGACCTGTCTTCCCCGCGGGAAAGATGCCGAGCAGCAGGGCGACGACGCCGAGTGTCGCCAGCGCGCCGCGTGCCAGGGCGGAACTGGTCTGCGGGATCTCTGCCCCGCCGAGGACCAGTTTGTCGCCCACCACCGCCGCGGCCAGCAGCACGATGCCGATGACGACGAGCACGACCTCCACGAGCCCTCCTCCGGGCATATCGATGTCGCCTGCGGCGGGCGCCGGAGTCACCGATTCCGACGGACGCTCATGACGGATCCTGCACGGCCAGAATCCGGCGGCCTGGTCGTCGGTGAGCTGGTAGTGCAGGAACCGCGAGGAGAAGTCCTTGATCCGCACCATCATATCCAGTTCCGTAAAGCCCTCCGGATGCAGCATCTTCGCGACCCACTGCACCTGCTCGTCGTCGGATATCTGCTCACCCGGTTGCGCCGGCTCGGCTGGGGTACGGGCTCCGCCCTGCTGGCGAGCGCGGTGCTGCGCGGCGCGTACCACCTCTACCAGGGCGGCGGGTTCGCAGGCGACTTCGTGATGGGCCTGGTGCTGGCGCAGGTGTGGCAGCGCACGAACCGGCTGTGGGCACTGGTCGTCGCGCACGCTGCTCGACGTGGTCGCGTTCACCGGCCACGCCCCTGCTCTCCCCTGGCTCCCGTGAGTGGCGTTGCGAGCCAGGGCTCGCAA
>JALYQB010000439.1 GCA_030856045.1 Actinomycetota bacterium | reverse complement strand
GTCGACCTGCTCCGCATCGTCTCCTCCGCATGTCGAACCGGTAGCTGACCCCTGCCCGCCCCCGGGCCCGTCCCGGCCGCGATCCGGCAGCCGCTCGCCAGCACCCGTTCCCTCCACCGACACCTCGCCGTGGGGCGATGTGTTCCTGCCCTGAGGACGACATGCACATCTTCGTGATCTTCGCGTTGGCCGGGCTGGCCGCCCAGCTCGTCGACGGCTCGCTCGGTATGGCCTACGGCGTCACCTCCACCACGGTCCTGCTCGCGCTGGGGACTTCGCCCGCGATCGCGTCGGCGTCGGTGCACCTCGCGGAGGTGGGCACCACGCTCGCCTCCGGCGCGGCGCACTGGAGGTTCGGCAACGTCGACTGGGGCGTCGTGGCCCGGATCGCGCTGCCCGGCGCGGCCGGTGCCGTGCTCGGCGCCTACGTCCTCACGTCACTGTCGACCGAGGCGGCCGAGCCGTACATGGCCGCACTGCTCATCGTGCTCGGGACCTACGTCCTGCTGCGGTTCAGCGTCCGCGCCGTCGCCGCGACCGTCGTGCGCGGTGCCCGTCCCGGCTCGCGGTTCCTCGCGCCGCTCGGCCTCGTCGCCGGGTTCATCGACGCCACGGGGGGCGGCGGCTGGGGGCCGGTCGCGACGACGACGCTGCTGTCCAGCGGGCGTCTCGAGCCCCGCAAGGTGGTCGGCTCCGTCGACACATCGGAGTTCGTGGTGGCCCTCGCGGCCGGCACCGCCTTCCTGGTGGCGCTGCAGGGGCAGGGCATCTCGTGGATCACCGTCGCGGGCCTGCTGGTCGGTGGTGTGATCGCCGCGCCGTTCGCCGCGTGGCTCGTGCGGATCATGCCTGCCCGGCTGCTGGGCACCGCCGCCGGCGGCCTGATCGTGATCACCAACGTGCGGACCGTGCTGCCGCCCGCCGGTATCACCGGGGTCGCGGCGACGGCGCTGTTCCTGGGCCTTGCCGCCCTCTGGGTCGTCGCCCTGGTTTCGGCCGTTCGGTCGATCCGCTCGGACCGCGCCGAGGTCGACGCGCTCACCGGCACCGGGGCACCCGTCGCGACCACGCCCAGGAGTGGATCAGCATGACGCCGATGAGCAGCACGATCGCGAGCGGCAGGGCGCGCTCGGCGGCGCGGACGGTCCCGGTCACCTGGGCGGAAACGCCCTGGGCCGTTCGAAGTCCGGGTTCCAGACGTGCCACCCGAGCCCGTCGAGGCAGACGAACGCCTCCAGGCGGTCGGAGGTCACCGCCGTGAGGAGATCCGCCTGGGCCTCGGTGAGGATCGCCCGGCGATCGCATGTCAAGCACCGTTCCGCGATGCTGTAGGTCAGCGCGGTCATCCTCGCCCCGTTCCGCTGCAGCCCGGGCAGGGCTTCTGGTGCTCGTTCCCCACGCCGGGAGGTTAGCGCAGACCCCGGCGGCCACCTCGGCCAACCGGAGACGCTGCCGAACGGTGTCGCCGCGCAGGTCAGAGTCGTGCTCGGGCTCGCGACGCTGCAGAGCACCGGCGGGTGGCCGCCGCCGCGGTGAGAAGCGGCGTCCCCGTCATCACACCACGGACGTCACGTGCCCGCGGGCTGCACCACGCAGTCCGGGCCCGGGAACACCAACCGCTCGTGGCCGTCGTCGAACCGGACGAGGAAGGGCGGCTGATTGTCCGGGCCGCGCACCTCCAGGATCTCACCGGTTCGATCGGACTGGTCCACCGTGCGACTGTGTACACAGATTCGGTCACCAACGGCTGCTCGGATGGTGATCACCTCCCTCACGTGGTGGTGGTGTACCAAGGCCGACGGTAATCCGCGGGCTCTCCTCGCACCACCCCGGCTCCGGCGCCGGCACTCCGCATCGACCGCGACATGGAGCCCGCACCGGCTGAGCTGCCCACGCTGCGAAGCGGCCTTGGCTCAGTGCCGCCCGCAACGCCGAGCCGAAGAATCCAGACGAGCTCGAACTCTCGAGCTGTGCCCGAGCCGACGACTACATGGAACGCCCGCTGACCCTGCTCGACCGCACGCAGGCCCCGGGCGGCACGCTGCTCCGCTCCGGTCGGCTGCGCAGTCTTGCCAAGATATCATGCTGCTCGATATATTACGGGAGTGGGCACCCGAGGCGTCACCGAGCCGGCGTTCTTCGTCCTGACTGCGCTGGCCGACGCGCCGCGGCACGGCTACGGAATCCTGCAGGAGGTGGCGGAGCTCTCCGAGGGGCGCGTCCGGCTCAAGGTGGGCACCTTGTACGGGGTGCTGGAGCGACTGGTCGGCGGGGGGCTGGTCGAGCCGGACCGTGAGGAGATCCATCAGGGGCGCCTGCGCCGCTACTACCGGTTGACCGAGCGTGGGAGCGATTCCCTGGCTGTGGACATCGAGCGGCAGGCCGCGAACGTCCGTGCCGCGTCGGTGCGGCTGCACGCGTGGCGACCTGCGACCTCGGGGGGCACAGCATGAGTGTCCTCGAAGACCGGTACCGCGGTGTGCTGCGCCTCCTCCCAGCGTCCTACCGGGACGTCTGGGAGGAGGAGATGGTCGCGACCTTCCTCGACAGTGTTGCCACGGATGACGTCGACGAGGCCGCGTACCTCGACGAGTTCGGCCGCCCGAGCTGGTCGGAGGTCGGCAGCGTCGTCGCGCTGGCCATCCGGCTACGCCTCGGCGGGTCCAACGCGCCACCCCGGTCCGTTGTCTGGGGCGAGGCGGTGCGGACGGTCGGGCTGGTCGGCCTGCTCACCTTCGCGCTGTCGCTGCCGATGGACCTGGCGCAGCTGCTGTGGATCGCGGGTGGCCTGCCGCTGCCGGCCGCGACACGCGAGGCGCTGGCCGCCAGCCCGCCGCCTGACCTCTGGGTCACGGTGTGGATCGCCGCAGGCGCGCTGTGGCTGGTGGCATACCTCCTGTTGGTGATGGGTCGGCGCCGTGCGAGCCTGCTGTTCGCGTTGCTGGGTCTCGGGTTCGCGGTGGGGCAGGCGACTGTGGCAAGCGCCGAGCCGGCCGTTGGCCGTGCTCCCGCGGCGAGCCTCGTCACGCCGTGGATCCTGGTGCTGATCAGCGTTGTCGTCGTGATGGCGTTGGCGGCCTTCCATCGGCAGGCCCCGCCGGTGCGGCGGCGACCGTGGCTCCTCGCGCTGGCCATAGGTGCCGTCCTGAGCTGCGTCCCGGGCGTGCTGGTCCTCATGCAACCCATCGACATGTCGGTGCTGGACTGGCCCGGCCTGCTCTGCGTCGGCTGGATCGTCGCGGCGCTGGTGCATCGGGCGGATCCGACGCGCCGTGCGCCGTC
>JALYQB010000436.1 GCA_030856045.1 Actinomycetota bacterium | reverse complement strand
GCGTACCGCTGCCCGAGACGTCCGCCGCGCGCCGCCGCCGGCTCGCCGCGCGCTACGTGACGCTCACCGGGAAGGTCGGCGTGGCCGCCATGGCCGGCGTCGTCTTCCTCACCACGGCGGCCGGCTGGGTGGCCGCCGAGTGGCTCGACGGCCGGTTTCGCGAGGTCGCCGCCCTGGACCCGGAATCCGACGTCGTCACCGACGCACCGGCGCAGCTCGGTGACGAGAACTTCCTGCTCATCGGCTCCGACACCCGCGTCGGCGCCCGGTCCGGGGACGACGTCGGCACGACCGACCAGGTCGAGGGCGCCCGGGCCGACACCATCATGATCGCGCACCTGCCCGCCGACCGGTCCCGTGCGGTGATCGTCTCGTTCCCGCGCGACGTGGAGATCATCCGACCGCCCTGCCCGATCTGGGACCCCGTGACCGGGGCATACTCGTCGCAGATCGACCCCGGCTCGTTTGACGTGAAAATCAACTCCGCGTACGAGATCGGCGGCCCCCGTTGCATCACCCGCGTGGTGCAGCAGCTCTCCGGACTGGCCGTCAACCACTTCCTCGGCATCGACTTCCAGGGCTTCAAAGCCATGGTCGACGCGGTGGGCGGAGTCGCGGTGTGTGTGGAGCGCCCGCTGGAGGACCGGGAGCTCGGCACAATCATCCCGCAGCCTGGCACCACCATGATCTCGGGCGACACCGCGCTCCGCTTCGTCCGCGCCCGGATGGTCGTCGGCGACCCCACCGGGGACTACGGGCGGATCACCCGGCAGCAGCATTTCCTGTCCTCACTGCTCCGGGAGCTGCTCTCGGCGGAGACCGTGTTCAGTGCCGGGCGACTCCGCGCGGTCACCGACGCGGTGGCGGCGAACACCTTCGGCGAGAACGTCGGCGTGGCGACGCTGCTGCGGCTCGCGCAGTCGCTCCAGGGCCTCGACCCGGGCGCGGTCACCTTCGTCACCGTGCCCACGGTCGGCGAGGCCAACGAGAACGGCAACGAGGTGCTGCGGCGCGACGATACCCGCGCGCTGTTCCGCGCCATCATCGACGGCACGCCGCTGCCCGGTGAGACGCCCGCGACCTTCCGCTCCGTGCGGCCAGGCACCGGTGCGTCCCCGGCACCGTCGACGCCTGCCGACACCGGCGTCACCGCGACGACTGTCGGCCCGGCCGACGTACTGCTGCGGGTGCTCAACGGCAGCGGCCAGGCCGGCCAGGCGACGGCCGCGGCACGGGCGTTGCGCGCGGTCGGTTTCGGGGTCGTGGAGACCGGCAACGCCGACGAGCTGGTCGGGACCACGGTGATCCGGTACACGGCGAACCGCGCCGCGCAGGCCCGCGCGCTCGCCGCGGCCGTCCCCGGCGCGGACCTGGAGCTCGACGACCCCGAGACCGGGATCCTCGAACTGGTCATCGGCCCGGACTTCGACGGCACGGTGACCCGGATCCCCGGTCCGTCCGGCCCCACCCCGCTACCGGATGACCTCACGACCGTCAACGGGGCGGACACCGCCTGCGGCTGACCTTGCGGCCACCGGGGATTCACCCCGGGTTCACCGCGTTCCGCGCGCTCTGCCGGCGCGGGCGCCGTATTCTGGTGCGATGCGCGAATCGTTCCACGCCGAGCTGGACAAGCTGGTCGACGATCTGGCGAGGACGGCCCGCATGACCGGCCAGATGATGACCAACGCCTCGCAGGCGTTGCAGCACTCCGATCTGGCACTGGCCGAGCTGGTCATCGCCCGCGACGACGACATCGACGCGCTGCATGACGACATGGAGCTGCGCTGCATCAACCTGCTCGTGCTGCAGGCGCCGGTGGCAGCCGACCTCCGCATCGTGGTGTCCGCCATGCACGCCGTGCAGGACCTCGACCGGATGGGGCACCTCGCGCAACACATCGCGAAGATCGCGCGGCTGAAGCACCCGACGACGGCGGTGCCCGACGACGTGCGCCCGGTGTTCGCGCGGATGGCACTGCTCGCCACCGAGCTGGCCGAGGCCGCGGCGACGGCCATCGAGAAGCGTGACGGGATGGTCGCCGAACGGCTGGACGCAGCTGACGACGAGGTCGACGCGCTGCGCAGGCAGCTGTTCCAGATCCTGTTCTCCGACGACTGGGCGCACGGCGCGGAGCCGGCCGTGGACGCCGCCCTGATCGGCCGGTACTACGAGCGCTTCGCCGACCACTCCGTCGCCATCGCCCGCCAGGTCTCCTACCTGGTGACCGGCGAGCTCCCCGTCAACCTCACGACCTCCGCGCAGGGCTGAGCCCTGATCACGCCGGGCCCCCTGATCACGCCGGGTCGAGGCCCGGCTCACGATCCCCGACGACGAACGACGCGCGGGTCTGCACGGGCGCACCGGGGCGGGACACGACGGGCACGACCCGGAAGTCGGTGCGCAGCTCGGAGCCGGTGAAGCGGGTGCGCACGTAACCGCGCCGGTTGTTGTAGAAGCGGATGTGCGGGTTGTCCGCGAGGATGCCGGCGGTGTCGGCCTGGGTCTCCGAGCCGTCGCCGCCGGAGGTGATGGAGCTGGCGACGAGCTCCGTGGCCACCGTGGCCGAGCTGGGGTCGTCGAACCGCTCCTTCACCTCCGCGGCCCAGTGGGCGTGCACGTCCCCGGTGAGCACCACGGCGTTGCGTGCCTGCGCGAGCCCCGCCGCCACCCGGTCCCGGTTCGCGACGTAGCCGTCCCACGCGTCGGGGTTGAAGCCGCGGCCAGCACCGGGCGTGAAGTCGACCTGCGAGAAGAAGACCTGCTGGCCCAGCACGTCCCACCTCGCCGTGGAGCCGGTGAGGCCGTCGAGCAGCCACGCCTCCTGTTCGTCGCCGGTGATCGAGCGGGTGGGTTCGGTGCGCTCTGCGCAGTCGGAGCCGAACTCGTCGCCGCACGGCTGGTCGTCGCGGTACTGGCGGGTGTCGAGCATGTGGAACGTGGCGAGACGGCCCCACTCGACGCGCCGGTAGAGCTGCAGGTCGATACCCCGGGGCAGCGAGGCGCGGCGCAGCGGCATGTTCTCGTAGTAGGCGCGGAACGCGGCGGCGCGGCGGGCCAGGTAGTCCGGCTGCGGCTCCTCCGGGATCTCGTCCGCCCAGTTGTTGTCCAGCTCGTGGTCGTCCCACACCACGAGCCACGGGGCGACGGCGTGCGCGGCCTGCAGGTCCTCGTCGGTCTTGTACTGCGCGAGGCGCTGCCGGTAGTTCGCGAGCGTCACGGTCTCCGGGCCGACGTGGTCACGGACGTTGCCGCCGGGGGCCACGTAGTCGTCCGCTGTGTACTCGTACTGGTAGTCGCCGAGGTGCAGCACGAGGTCCGGCTCCTCCTCGGCGAGGCGGCGGTACGCCGTGAAGTAACCGTGCTCGTACTGCGAGCAGGACGCGAAGCACATCGTCAACGGGCCGCCGAGCACGCCGGGGTTCGGCGCGGTCCGGGTCCGCCCCGTCGGGGAGACGTGCCCGCCGGCGCGGAAGCGGTAGAAGTACTCCCGCCCGGGCCGCAGACCGGCGAGCTCGACGTGCACGCTGTGCGCCGCGTCGGGCACGGCGGTCTCGGTGCCGCGGCGCTCGACACGGGTGAAACGCTCGTCCACAGCGAGCTCCCACTCGACCTCGACGGGCCGCGACCCCATCCCGCCCAGGCCGTCCTCCGCGAGTGGGGTGGGCGCGAGCCGGGTCCACAGCACCATCCCGTCGGGCGCCGGGTCGCCGGAGGCCACGCCAAGGGTGAACGGGTCGGCGGACGGCGCGGCCACCGCCCCCGGCGCCCGTATCAGTGTTGCCGCCCCCGCGCCTGCCACCGCAGCGGCGCCGGTGAGCAGGACGGTGCGTCGGGTCAGTCGGGTGTCCCTCATGTCCACGAGTGGACGTCGCGGCCGGTGACGGGCACCAGGAACGCGGGGTGACCGGTCGGTGAACTCGGGGGTTCCCGTCACAGAGCGACACCGGCGATAAGCGCTGCGCTCACCTGTGCAGCCGATCTGAGACGCCGGACACAGACGCTGCACGCTCCGAGGCAGTGCCATTCACCTGCCGGTCGTGGGTGGCACCCGTCATCGCCGTGACCGCGCTCGCGGGCTACGGGGTGAGGACACCGCCGCGGGCACCGTGCGGCTGGCGGGTCACCGACATGCAAGGCATGGAGGAGCTGCAGCGCGGTCGGGGCGTTCCGGCTGGTGTGCCCGTCACACACCGGGTCGATGTCGCCACCGACGACAGCGCTGCATCTCCGCCGGGCGCGGGGTGGTGGCCCCGACCGGCGGTGACACGCCGGCCGGGACGTCGACGGACGTAGGAGGTCCGCCGTGGCACCGAATCTTGCCATCCTTGACCAGCACCTCACGCCAGTCGCGGTGCTGACGTACACCGAATGCGATCGCACCTACTCACCGAGCGCTGAGGACTTTGCTACCTGCGACACCGGCTGTCCTGACCCCGGCTGCGGGGGCTGGACGTTGGTGGCCGCGCTCGCCGACTCGATCACCGCCGGTGGTGCCCGATGAGCCGCCAGCGTCGTCTCCCCCGCACCTGGCGGGACACCCTCATCGCCGTCCTCGTCGTCACCGGCGGGCTGCTGCTCACCTCCGGGGCCGTCGTCAGCGTGGTGATCGGTGACCTGGTGCGCACCGCGCTCACTGTCGCCATCGGTGTCACGACGTTCTTCACGCGCCGCACGGCGGCCCTCGACGCGGAGCTCACCGACCGCACCTTCGACCTGGCTCACGTCCAGCGTGAGCTGGCCGCGTGCGAGGCCGAGCTGGACGAGGCGTGCGACGAGCTGGCCCGCCGCGGCCGCGATGGGGGCGTGACCGATGAGTGACCCGACCCGACCCGCGGACGTCCCCCACACCGTCGGCCTGCGCGAGCTGGCCGACGACTACCACCGCCACGTGCTGCCGCTGGTGGAGCACCGGCACCAGATCGTGGCCCTCGCCGACGGCCAGCGCGCCGCCCACGCCGTCGCGGCACTGGTCTACGGCCACGCGATGTCCGAGCGGGCGCTGCACTCCCGGTGGTCCATCGCGGCCGACGCCCTCGTCGCCGGAGCCGCACTCGGCCAGGTGGGGGCCGCCATGGGCGGCCTCGAGCCTGACGAGGTGCGCGCCGGGCTGCGTCGATGGGCGGGAGCCGTGTCGGGAACGTCGGAGCAAACCCGGAGCGAACGCCGTAGTTCCCACCGTCACGCGCCAACCCGGGATGACATGACGCAGCAGCTCAGACGGCATGGTCCGTCACGGCCTGATCCTCAATACTCCGTCGCGTCCGCGTTAACACGGAAGAGGTCCGCCCTCGCTGGGCGCGCAGATCTGCAGGATGGGGCGTGCCATCCCGACGATCTCCCGGAGGGGGCTACCACGCGGCCACCCGTGGGCCGAGCTTGGAGAGGCCGGTGAGGATGAGCAGTTGGGCCGTGTGTGGGCCGTCGGGGCCGCCTCTGGGCCGTGAAAAGTCGCCCAACAACGAGAAACGACGCTGACCGACGAGTGGGGTTCTCGCAGGTCAGCGCCGTTGACAGCGCCTGGATCAGGCAGCGGCCTTGGTCTCCCAGAAGATCTGGTGGGCGGTCGTTGCTGCCCGGCGGGCCATTCCCGGGCCATTGCCACCGGTCAACAGCCGGTCAGCGAGGGCACATGCCGGCAGGGCCAGCGCCCTGGTCAGACCCTCCACCACACCGTGGCAACCTGGTTCCCAAGCTGATCACTTCGTAGGAGCGGTCACGTCCCTTATATGGGGCCGTCAGGCGATCGTTCTCCGGGCCGCGCCGATGAAGGCATCCCTCGCGGCCGCGAAGTCCACCTCGTACGCTTCCAGCTCGGTCTTGTCTGCGGCGGCACGGAGCACGGCGATCTGGGCGGACACGGCATCTGCGAGGCGGCGCAGATCCGCATCGTCTGTCAGGAGCAGCATGCGGACGTGTGCACCCTCCGCGGCGGCTCCAAAGCGATCCGCCTCGGTCATCGCTGCCCTCCACTCGTCGTCGTGGACATCCCGTCGGAACCACGCAGTTATCACTGCTCGCTTGACGTCCGTGACCGCGGCAGCGAACGTGCCGCACGCCGCTAGACGATCCTGGCGCAACCTCTCGTTGCGCGCGACGGCCTCAGCGTGGAGTGCGGTCCGACGTTGGAAGAGGTAGGTGCTCAACGAACCGAGCAAGGTGCCAGCGACGGCGATCAGGCTCACCAGAACAGCACTCATGGATCAGAGCATCGGCGCCATCGCTGGCGGAATCAACTTCGTTGGGGCCCATGAGGCAGGATCGAGGCGGTCGCGAGGCAGCAGAAAGGCAGCACCAGCAACGTCCCCCGGCCGGACAGGACAGCACCGAGCGGCACGACGACCAGCGCCAACCACGCTCACAGGCAGCTGTTGCGACACCGCATCCGCGTTCACACCGAAGTGCTCGCCCTCGCCGGGCGGACTGATGCTCCTATGTGGTGTCAAGCGCCTCGGTGGGCGGGTTCGTTTCCTCGTCTGCGCCGATGGTTAAAGGCCGGGACGACGAGGCCCAGCAACCCCCGGTAGCCCGCCGGGGTCGCGGGGAACTCACGATCGCTCAGCGGCTGGCCGAGTTGGTCGATCACCGCGGCGTGGTGAGTCTGGCTATGCGTATCAACCCCGCCCGTGACAGGGCTCGTCGTGACGGTCATCCTGGACATCGCTGCACCTCTTTCCGCTTGCACCGGATAGGGTCAGCACGCCGCGGCCGGGCAAGGCGGACAAGACAGTGACGGGTGCCTCTTGCACAGGCTCCTATGAGGTCACACCGCCCGGCCGTACGCGTGCAGGCGGCGCCACCGCCGAGCCGACCAATCCTGCCCAGGACAGCAGACTTCGCGTCAGTCTCCGGAGGGTCACACCCGTCGAGCGGCGCCGCCTACATCCTCATACTCACTGTCTCCGGGATGGTGGGTGCGGCACCCCGACGACCTCCCGGAGGGCCCCTCGGCCGTTGGTGATCCACGCCGGGCCCGTGGGCGGCCAGGACGTCTTCGGCGTCGCTGCGCCATGGCGCGAGCACCACCCTTGCCCTCGTCACCACGCCGAGCAAGGCATGATCAATCTGCCGTTGAACTCGCCGCTTACGATTGCGACACTGGGCTACACGGGCGACTACCGGCCATGATCGCGGGGCCGACGCACCACCTCTGACCAGCACCGGAGCCGATGACGGCACATGACGGCAGCGTTGACGCTCGATCAGCGGGTTCGGGGTTCGAGTCCCTGGCGGCGCACACATCACCGCAGGAGTCTGCCATTTCATGCCGAACTGTTAGACCACCCGCTGGTCACTATCGATCAGGCCGGGAGTCCGCTGCCCCGATCGGGTCTGGAATAGGAAGGGGATCAATGTCCATTGAGGAGGAGAAACCTTCGGAGTTTAACGGCGAGTCGTCATCGAGGGCGCAGGCGATCAAAAGAGAACGGGAGAGGATGGACCGCTGGCTGAAGATTGTATTAGTCATTTTGGTCGTAGTGATGTCAGTTCTACTCGTGGCCAACTTTCTTACCAGCTCGCGCTCCGCCACTCTTATCGATAGTCCAGGTGCCCTTACTGTCGCCGCCACCATTATTGGCGCTTTATATCTAATACTTCAGGCCACGTACGCCACGGCATACGTGGCGGGGAGGCGTGATATCGACAGGATGTATTGGCTCACGCTTACCATCATGGTGCCGTACACGTTTCTGCTGATCACGATGCAGTTTGCGACGATTTACTGGATCATCGGGACGACAGAAAATTTCAGTGTTGAGCTATCGCATTAGGGCGCAATCTATTTCGCGCTCGGGACACTGACCACGGCCGGTACTGGCACCATAGCTCCCACCAGCGACCTTGCTAGAGCGATTGTCAGCGGCCAGATGATTCTGGATTTCGTGTTTGTCGCGATCGCCTTGACGCGCGCCGTCACGAGATGGAGTGAGAGCCGGGCTCAGTAACCCGGACCGGTTCTCCCGTGCCGAGGGACTGCACTGCCGGTCTCGGCTGACCTGCTGCCGGCGGTGGGCAACCCGTTGCCGCACGGGCCGGCCGAGGTTCCGGTCCCGAGGACGAGGATTCCTAAACCCGCCCCGAGGACGACGTTTAGCCGTCCCTAGTGGGGTCTGCCGCAATCCCTGGGCCCTTTGCTGGACTTCGCTTGTTCACCTTCGGGGCGTAGCGTCCCCGCTGTGAACTCCCTGGGCGCCGAACCCGTCCGTCGGCTCATGGCGGGGGCAGTTGTCCTGGCCGTGATCGGTCTAGTCGTGGTGGGGCTCAGCGCCGGGGTGGCCAGCGGGCAGCCCACCTTGACGCCAACCCCGACACCAGCTCCGCCAACCTCAGTCCCGACTCCACAGTTCCCCTTTTGAGGGGCCCTCGATCTTCCGGACAGCGAACCCACTAGGGTTCCCTTTCCGGAAGAGAGGACATACGTGTCAAAGAACCGCCGGTCATTCACTCCTGAATACAAGGATGAAGCCGCGAAGATGGTGATCGAACTATCCCGGCCGATCGCCTCGGTCGCGCGGGAGTGTGGACTCAACGAGCAAACCCTACGTAACTGGGTGAACGTCTACCGGAAAGCTCACGCCGGCGAGGAGCCACCGCTGAGCGTCTCCGACCGCGCCCGCCTCCGCGAACTCGAGAAAGAAGTCCGCGAACTCCGCCTCGAAAAGGAATTCCTGGGAAAAGCCGCAGCCTTCTTCGCGAGGGAGTACCGGTGAGCGAGAAATACGAGCTCATCGACGCGGAGAAGGCCACCACAGCGGCGACCGGTGAGAAGAAGTACACGATCACCGCGATGTGCGAATGGTTGGAAGTGTCGACCTCAGGATATTACGAGTGGCACGACCGACCCGAATCGGCCACCACGCTGCGGCGACAATTGCTGGGGCTGCTCGTGAAGGAAGCGTTCGACGATTCCGATGAGACCTACAGCTACCGCCGCGTGCACGCCCAGCTGCTCCGCTGCGGCGAGCGCTGCTCACCCGAGTTCGTCCGGGGCCTCATGCGTGAGCAGGGCCTGGTGGCGTGCCAGCCACGACCGTGGCGGCACAACCTGACCGACTCCGACCCCTGCGCCGGTCCGATCCCCGACCTCGTGTG
>JALYQB010000407.1 GCA_030856045.1 Actinomycetota bacterium | reverse complement strand
GCCAGAAGGTGTCCGAGATCGTGGCCCTGCGCCGTGAGGTCGGCGCGGCGCAGGGCTCGCAGGTCGCAGCCTGCGCCGCCCGGTTGGCCGAGTCCTTCGCCGCCGGAGGCACCCTGCTTGCGTTCGGCAACGGTGGCAGCAGCACCGACGCGCAGGACGTCGTGCACACCTTCCTCGACCCACCGCTGCCGGCCGAACCGCTGCCGGCGCTCGGGCTGACCAACGACGTCGCGGTGCTGACCGCGCTGTCCAACGACGTCAGCTTCGACGTCGTGTTCGCCCGCCAGGTCCGGGCATTTGGCCGCCCCGGCGACATCGCCCTCGCGATCTCCACCAGCGGTGGCTCGCCGAACGTGCTGGCCGGGATCGAGCAGGCCGAGCGCGCCGGGCTGGTGACGGTCGGGCTGGCAGGCTACGGCGGCGGTCGGATGGCCGAGCTCGCCGAGCTGCAGCACCTGTTCGCCGTCCCGTCCTCGTCGGTGCACCGGGTGCAGGAGGTGCAGACGACGCTCTACCACGTGCTGTGGGAGGCGACCCAGGCCGCGCTCACCGCCCGGTGAGCCGGGCCGCCGCGACCGCTGCCTGGCCGAGGCTGATGCCGCCGTCGTTGCACGGCACCCGGGAGTGCACGAGGACCCGGAAGTCGACCTCCTCCAGCGCCGCGACGGCGCGGGACAGCAGTAGCACGTTCTGCCATACGCCGCCGGACAGCGCCACGGTGCTGACGCCGGTGGCGTTTCGGGCGCGCTGGCAGCCGGCCAGCACTGCGCCCGCGACCCCGTTGTGGAACCGCGCGGCCGCCATCGGCAGACCGACCCCGTCGCCGAGGTCGTCGGTGACGGCGCGGACCAGGTCGATGCCGAGTAACCGGAACGGGTCCTCGGTTACCAGCCGCACGGGGTAGGCGTCGAGATGCGACCGGTCCGCCCGCTGCTCCAGCTCGACGGCCGCCTGGCCCTCGTAGTTCACCGCGTCCCGCACGCCGAGCACCGCGGACACCGCGTCGAACAGCCGCCCTGCGCTGGACGTGGGGGGCGCATTCACCCCGCCTCGGGCCATCGCGGTCACCGCGGACCACTGCTCGGCGTTCCGGCTCGCCACCTCGAGACCCGCCGGCAGCCCGTCCGGGAAAGCGGCGTCGAGGTAAGCGGCCGCCATCCGCCACGGTTGCCGGATCGCGCTCGCGCCACCGGGCATCGGGACCGGGTCGAAATGCCCGAGGCGGCGGAAGCCCACGAGGTCCGCGAGCAGGAACTCCCCGCCCCACAGGGTGCCGTCACTGCCGTAGCCGAGGCCGTCGAGGGCGACGCCGATCACAGGCCCCGTCTCCCCGTTGTCGGCGAGGCAGGACGCGATGTGCGCGTGATGGTGTTGCACCCCGATGAGCTGCACACCGTCCAGCTCTCGGGCGTACTTGGTCGACAGGTACTCGGGATGCAGGTCGTGGACGACGACCTCGGGTGTGATGTCGAACAACCGCCGGAGATGCGCGATGCCCTCGGTGAAGGATCGGTAGGTCTCGTAGTTCTCGAGGTCTCCGATGTGGTGCGAGACGAACGCGTGGCCTTCCCGCGCGAGGCAGAAGGTGTTCTTCAGCTCGGCACCGCACGCCAGCAGCGGCCGCGGCGCGCGCACCGGCAGCGGCAGCGGGTGCGGGACGTACCCACGCGAGCGGCGCACCGGGTACTCCCGGCCCCGGAAGATCCGCACCACCGAGTCGTCCGTACGCGTGTGGATGGGCCGGTCGTGGGTGAGGGTCGCGTCCACGATCCCGGGCAGCCGCGCGGCCGCGTCCGGGTCCGTGTAGGCGATCGGCTCGTCCGAGACGTTGCCGCTGGTGAGGACGAAGGGGCGGCCCAGTGCGCCGGCGAGCAGGACGTGCAGCGGGGTGTACGGCAGCACCAGACCGAGGGACGCGTTGCCCGGCGCGACGGCGTGCGCCACCGCGGCGCCCTCCCGCTTCGGGAGCAGGACGATCGGGCGCCGCGGGCTCGTCAGGACCTCCTCGGCGGCGGAGTCCACCTCGCAGAGCGCCCTGGCCGCGGCGAGGTCGGGCACCATCACGGCGAACGGCTTGTCCTCGCGATGCTTGCGGGACCGCAGCGCGTCGACGGCGGTGTCGAGCGTCGCGTCGGCGGCGACGTGGAACCCACCGAGACCCTTCACGGCCAGGACCGCACCCCCGGCGAGCAGGCCGGCTGCCGCCTCGACGGGGTCGCCGGGCACCGCCGCACCGTCGCGGTCGAGTAGCCGGAGCACAGGGCCGCAGGCCGGGCAGCAGACGGGCTGCGCGTGGAACCGGCGGTCGGCGGGATCGGTGTACTCGGCCATGCAGTCGGCGCACATCGGGAAGTCCGCCATCGTCGTGGCGGGGCGGTCGTAGGGCACGTCGGTGACGATCGTGAACCGCGGTCCGCAGTGCGTACAGCTGGCGAAGGGATGGCCGTAGCGCCGGTCCGCCGGGTCTGTGACCTCGGCGAGGCACGCCGCGCAGGTGGCGGTGTCGGGCGAGATCAGCGTGTGGCGCTGCGCCCCCACGCGGCTCGCGACGATGGTGAACGCGCGGTCGCCGAGCGGGGCGAGGGGTTCGGCCGTCACCCGCTCGATGACGGCCAGTGGCGGGGCGTCGCGGCGCAGGGCGGTGGAGAACGTCGCGACCGCGGCCGGATCGCCCTCCACCTCGACGAACACGCCGT
>JALYQB010000399.1 GCA_030856045.1 Actinomycetota bacterium | reverse complement strand
GCCGTGGTCGAGCCACCGGTCTGCCCCGAGAGACGTCAATCCGCCAGTCGGTGGAGGCGAGCCAGACCGGCAGCGCTGCCATCCCGTGCCGCGTCTGGCAGCTCGCCCCGGTCCTGGGTGCCGGCCAGTGACGGATCAGCACACAGGATCGGGGTTGACGAGCTGGTGAGCGAGGAGCCTGGCAAGAAGCAGGACACCGGTGCGTTGCGTCACGGTGACGGCCAGCCACCGCAGCTTGGTATCGGGCGGAGTATCCGGCCGGGCGTGCCGGTGCCGGCCACGGTGCTCGTTGCTGACATGGGTGATGGGGCGTTATTGCTGCAAGGGTGGCGGGCGGGGCCGAGTGCCTACCTCACCGCGGAGGATGCGGCGGCGCTGCGGCAGGTGCTCGAAACAGCGTTCGGTGGCGAGCAGGTCAACACGGAAACGACCGCGTGTACGGATGAGACGCAGTCGTGAGCCGCGAAGACCGGGAGCTGCTGGCTGAGCTGGCGCGGGTGAACAGTGCTGCTGCGCCGTTGGCGATGCGAGTCATGGACGGCAGCGCCACGGCTGACGAGCAATACGGTTTCGCCGAGCGGTTGATCCAGCTTGGGGAGCGGTTCAAACGGCGGGCCGATCAACACTCCGTAGCCGTGGTGGCGGGAGAGGTCGTCGCGGACGTCGACGTGGGTGCGGACGTTCGCGCGGGAACGGTCGACCAGGAGCCGTGAGCCCAGGAACCGTGCGCACTGTGTGGCAAGCGCAGTACCGGCTGCTCGGAGAACGGCTGCGCAAGCGGCTGGCCGAGCAGGTGGACCGCGGGCTGACACCAGACCGCGACGACGAGCTGCTGCTCCGATTGCTGGGCTTGGTGGTGGATCTGTATGAGTGGCACCAGGTAGATGAGTACGGGCAGTGTCGACGGTGCCGGTTGAAACGCCGTAGGTGGCAGCATGGACGTCCGATACGGTGTCCCGTTGTTGAGGACATCGAGTACTATTTCGACGAACCCCCGCACTTTATTTGGTGGCAGGTGTTCAGGCAGTCGGGACAGAAGATGACGCTGCAAGACGCGGAGGAGTGGGTGGAACGGCAGAAGCCGGAAAACTGAGCGGCGACGAGCTGGATGATGACGAGTCGGGTGATCCAGCGACCCCGGCCACGCCTGCACGCGCCCGGGGCGCTCATGCGCAGCGGCTGACGCCTGGTCGGCGGAGACGTTGACCCGGCCGGACAAGTGGCTTCGTCGTCCGGCCCGCCGGAGCATGGGCGATCGGCGACGACGGGTGCGTCAGCTGGCACCCCGCTGTCGACGTCAATCGGATCGTGCTGGGCGGCCAGCTCGCGCTCGCCGCAGTCCTGATCGCTGCTACGGCGGCAGCTCTCCGCCGCCGTACCATCCTGCCCGCATGGCTCCGCGGAGGTCGACCCAACGGGACCTGACCGGCGGTGCGGACAGCGGATCACCCAGGAAGGCGGTGATCGCGAACCTGGTGTCCTCGGCGGCTACGACTTCATGAACGAGTTCCCGGTCGGGTGCTTCTTGTCCGCGTGGGCCGCCGGCACGGACCCGCCATCGCGGCGCTTCCGGCGCGGCACTGCGGTAGGCGCGGATGGTTGTCACGCCGCGTCACCTCGGCAGAATGGATGTGAGATCGAAGCCCTGATGACGAATCACGCATCACAGGCGCGCCCTGATGCATGATTCGTCATCAAAGGTTTCTGCTATGTCCATCCCCGGCGCAGGGAGTGCACTTCCGTGCCGATCCAGTTTTCCGCGGCGTTCGCGGGTCCGTGAGCGAGCCCGCCGGACCGCCGACTCCTGTGCGAGCCCGGGGGTTCCGGAAGCGAACCGCACCCCCAGCCGCCGCAGACTCGCCACGGGCGAGGATCTCGTACTCCGGGGCAGCGCGAGCTCTTCCCCAGGCGGAACGCGGTGACCACCGCGCCAGACCGCCACCTGGATGCTTGAGACGGTTTGGGGAACCCGACCCCATCCCCGCGGGGGACGATCGCGCGGTGGACGTGCAGGTTCGCCGACGGCGCCGGCTCGACAACACCTAAGCTCGGCCGCACCCACCGCACCCCCCGAGGAGGCAGTTCCGTGGCGACCCTGTTCAGCCGGATCATCGAGGGCGAGCTGCCGGGCCGCTTCGTGTGGGCCGACGCCCGTTGCGTCGCGTTCCTCACGATCGCGCCGCTGCGCCCTGGGCACGTCCTCGTGGTC
>JALYQB010000378.1 GCA_030856045.1 Actinomycetota bacterium | reverse complement strand
ACTCCTGCATCTGGCCGGCGACCTCGAAGGTGTCGGCGACAGTCTCGCCGCCGCAGGTGCAGCTGATCTCGTAGGTCGCGACCCCACGGTCCGGTTTGTCAAGCAGCGGCGCTAATGCGCATGCCTTGGCACCAGGATGGCGTTAACTGTGCTGGTGCCCAGCATTCAGATCAAGAACGTCCCGGACGAAGTGCACCTCGTCTACCGGCGCCGCGCGGACGCCGCCGGGAAGTCGCTGCAGGAGTACGTGCTCGCTGAGCTGATCGAGAACGCCGGCCACCCCACCCTCGACGAGGTGCTCGACCGGGCGGGCGGGGAGCAGTGGCCGGGGCCGCACGGAGGGCAGGAATGAGTGATCTTGTGGGTGAGACTCCCGGGGAGCGGATCAAGCGCTTCCGCACCCGCGCCGGACTGAGCCGCCCGGTGCTCGGTGGGCTGGTGGGGCGCAGTGCGGAGTGGGTGAAGGCGGTGGAGACCGGGCGGTTGCAGGTACCCCGGCTGCCGATGCTGCTGAGGCTCGCGCGGGCGCTGGACGTGCGTGACCTGGCCGAGCTGACCGGGGCCGGTCCCGCGGTGCCGGTGCAGGTCTTCGCCGGGGAGGCGCATGCCGCGCTGACCGCGGTGCAGGAAGCGCTCACCGGCTGTCGGCTCGAGGTCCACACTGCGCCGGTGAGCGTGGCGCATCTGCGGGTGCGGCTGGATCAGGCGTGGCAGGTGCGGCACAGCAGTCCGGATCACCGCACCGCCGTGGGCGCGTTGCTGCCCGGGCTGATTCGCGACGCCCAGGGCGCGGTGCGGTCGACCATGGGCACGGCGCGCCGCGCTGCGCGCCGGGTGCTGGCCGGGGTGTACCGGCTGACAGACTTCTACGTCGCCTACCAGCCGGCGCCCGAGCTGGTGTGGCTGGCGGCCGACCGGGCGCTCGCCGAAGCGCAGGAAGCCGACGACCCGTACGGCATGGCCGGTGGGGCGTGGGCGCTGACCCAGGCGCTGCGCGACTGCGGGCGCTGGGAGGAAGCCGTCACGGTCTCGCTGGAGGGGGCGCGGCGGCTGGAGCCGTGGCTGGACTCCGGGGCGAACGACTGGCGCGGCCTGTGGGGAGCGTTGCAGTTCGAAGCGGGTTACGCCCACGCCCGGCGCGGTCGGCATGGTGCAGCGTGGGGGTACTGGGATCGTGCGAACGAGATGGCCGACCGGCTCGGCCCGCGGTACCGGCACGTGCAGACCTCGTTCAGTACCGCCGTGATGACCGCGCATGCGGTGACCCTGGACGTGGAGCTCCGCCGCCCCGGCGACGCGGTGCGCGCCGCGAACAGCTTCGACGCGGGCAGGATCCCGTCGCTGCCCCGGCGCAGCAGGCACCTGATCGAGGTGGCCCGCGCCTATCACCAACGTGACGACGGTGCCGGCGCGTACGCGCTGCTGGCCGCCGCCGAGCGCACCGCACCGGAGACGATCCGCTTCAACGGCTTCGCCCGGGACATGCTGCTCACCCTCGCCGCTACCCCGCCCAGTGGGCTCCGGGACGAGGTCCGTGCGCTCTGCTCCCGGGTCGGCGTCCGGCTGTAACAAACCGGTCAGGGTACGAAACGTACCCACCTCGCTGATCATGACTCTTAACGTTCCCCCGCACATAGGGGGTGACGTCCATGGTCCACGCCGTACCAGCTCCGTACCCGGAGCCTCGACCGTTCGTCTGGTTTCCGCTCGCGGGGCAACGCCATGCCATCGACCGGCGGGACCGCAACGTGCCGCTCGGCAGCCCGATGCGCACCCTCTGCGGTGTCGCCCACCCCCGAGGCCCCGACGGTGACATGGAGCGGCTCTGGTGCACCTGCGAGCAATGCTGGGACGAGGCATGCAAGATCGTCGGTGTTCGTCCCCGCAGGTGACTGGTGCGGCACCGGCCTACGCACGTTGCTGACGGGCTCGGGCAGCTTCTTCGCTCACTGCGCGGGCTTCATCGTGCTGCCCGACCTCGGCCAGCCGGATGGCGAGGTTGTTCAGTGACGCGGCGAGGTT
>JALYQB010000352.1 GCA_030856045.1 Actinomycetota bacterium | reverse complement strand
TAAGTTCAACATGTGGGATCTTTCTCTCACCTCCACACAACATATTGGGTTGCCACCGCGTCCCTACCTTGACGATCATGGATTACTTTGACTCAATGACAGGGCGCATTTCCGGAGGTCTGAGGCTGGCAGGGTCATCGAGGCTGCCGACACCATCGCGCCGGATGAGCTGCATGCCTTGCCGAGGGAACGCCAAGCCGCACACCTTATCGACGTGACACGCGGCTACGTTCAGAGCGGACAACGCGACCAGGCGACCGCTACGCTTCTCGACGCCGACCAAACCTCTCCGGAGGAGGTGCGCTGCCGTCCGATGACTAAGCAGATTGTCAGCGATATCCTCCACAGTTACCCGCGCAGCAGTAGCGCGCCCGCGCAACTGACCCGGATTGCCGTGACGCTTGGTGTCACCGCATGAACGACCAAGCCACCCCCGGCCGGGTACTGTACGTCGTTGCCTGCGCGACGCCAGCCGCCGCGCATGTTGGCACGCTCGTTGGTCTGGCTCAGGCTGAAGGCTGGACGGTGTGCATCATTGCCACACCGTCGGCGCTACGGTTCATTGACTGCGCTGTCCTCGAAACACAGACCGGCTACCCGGTGCGCAGCCAGTACAAGCAGCCCGGTACGGACGACGTTCTCCCGGCCGCCACGGCCATCGTGGTCGGCGGCGCCAGCTTCAACACGATCAATAAGTGGGCTGCGGGCATAGCTGACAACTTGGCGCTCGGCTTGCTTACCGAAGGCATCGGCCTCGGGCTGCCGCTGGTGGTGTTGCCGTTCCTGAATGCCGCCCAAGCGGCACACTCCGCCTTCGGCCGCAGCGTTGACGCACTCCGCGAGGTTGGCGTCGCCGTCCTCCTCGGCGAACCGGGCTACGAACCGCACATGCCGCACGAAGGGTCGAAGCACCTGGAGGGCTACCCGTGGGAACGAGCCTTGGAAGCGATCGATAAGTTGCAAGACGGCCGGTCGCAGGCGGCGCGCAGAATCAAGAGACCTTAGCTGAGGGCCGCGCGGCAGCGCCACTTCACTCCCACCGGTGCGTCGTGGATGAACCAGATCGAGATCTGGAATGGCATCATCACCCGGAAGCTGATCCGGTGCGGCACGTTCAGCTCCGTGAAGGTTCTCAACAAGGAGATCGAGTCGTTCACCCAGCACTGGAACAGCGATTGCCAGCCCATCACATGGACCGCCACTGCAGAGGAGATCATCGGCAAGGTCCGCACCATCACGTCTCGCATGGAGGCCCTCATGCACGCCACCGAGATCGACGATGTAGCCCGCCAGGCCGCGTAAAGTAAAACATATCTAGATACACTAGAGAATCTACTGAGCGATCTTTTTCCATTGTTCGACATGGACGCTAAAGCTCCCTTTCGAATTACAGGTGAGCAAATAGACGGGGCCTTCACCTTCCAGGGTGAGTATATTCTTGAAGCCAAGTGGCAGAAGGATCAGGCAACACTGGGTGATCTTGAGCTATTTCGAGGAAAGGTGCGCGGGAAGCTCGACAATACGCTTGGGCTATTTGTTTCAATGAATGGATTTCAACCAGCTGCGTTAAGCCTCCGCACAGAACGATCAGTGATGTTCTGCATGGACGGGTCGGACTTGATGGCTGTCATGGAAGGTCGTATTGAATTGCCGGAGCTAATTAGGCGGAAGCGGCAACATGCTGCAAGAACCGGCGAAATTTCTTGCGCGCGTATGACATTATTGGGGTAGTAATGTGATCGGTGATGGAGTTGCTGACACGGGGACGGAGGAACTATATGGTAGTTGGCGTCGTGCGTTGTGGTGCTCGGCCAGGACATGCTTGGCTCGGCCTCGGGGCCAAGCAATCCCAGCAACCTGCCGGCAACAACCGGGATAGGCCAACTATCTGCGATCCCTACACTGGTGTGGCGCTACTGACGTTTCCGTGGGTGGATTCCATGATCACGAGATCGCTCACGCTAGATGCGTCGACCTGCGGATACGGCCGGTATGCGATCGTCTGTCGAGGTCAGTTGGGGTCTTCGGGGGTGCCGTGCGTTGTGGAGGGCAGGCCTCTGGCCTGCCCGCAACGCTGCCCGGAGGGGCCGTGGAGGCTCGTAGGTCCAGGGTGGCGCGTGCGCCATCGCGTAGCGACGGCGAAGGCGCCCTTGACTGGGAGGGACGGCCCCGCATGCAACGCGGCACCGCCGGAGGCACCCACAGAAAACACCCGCGACGAAGCCACCACCCGCGCCTACCCCGAAGACGACGCTCTGGAACTCAGCCAAGGTATGTGCCCATTGGTCGACCTTTACCTCGGCGTCGCCTGGACCCGATACGACGGCTCCATCGTCACTCCCGAAGGTCAAGACGACACCCTCCGCCTGCACCTGACCGACTACACCCGAAGCTGGCACGACGTCGGCGAACCGCGGCTGTCCACCTGGAATTGCAAACTGGTCACAACACGCACCGCGAACCCGCTGTACCTACCCGACCATCGCACCTGACCTCTTGATGTTGTGGAACACCCAGCCAGTCACGGGTTCAGGGCGCCCGCCGGGCCAGCAGTTCGACCTTCAGGCCATGCTGGCGTCGCTGCGCGACGACCGTCACGTCGACCAGGCTGGCCTCGCTCGCCTCCTGCGCCAGCGTTTCCGGGGCTACGTCGAGCACCGGGCGGTGCACCGTGACCACCATCCGCCCGCCCGGACGCAGCACCCGTACCAGCTCGTCGAAGCCGGCCCCCCGGTCCCACAGCATCACGTTGTTGACCGAGATCACTGCGTCCACCGAGGCGTCCGCGCAGCCGGTGTCCTCCGCGGTGCCCTCCCGCAGCTCCACGACCCCGGCCGTGACGGCGCTCGCACACCGGGCCGTGGCCATCTGTCGCATCACCGAGGAGGGATCGACGCCGACGACCAGCCCACCCGGGGAGACCGCGGCGGCGGCGAGCCGGAGGCCGAGACCCGGCCCGTGGCCGACGACGAGCACACGCTGCTCGGGAACCAGGCGGGCCTGCTCGACCGCCCACCGCTCCTGCTCGGAGTTGCCGTATGCCATCAGCGCGCCGCCGAGTCGTCCGAGGACGCCTCTCGGGTGGCCGAAACCCGCGTCCAGCAGGCGCATCAGGAATCCGTTCATGGCACCGAGCACACCACTCGCGCGGTGGCGGCGCATCGGGTCGTCCCCGAGGGGGCGTGACCTCGCGATCCGTTCGTCCGGGACGTGGGACGATGGGGTGAACCCAACCCCAGTGGGTCCCGGGCACGCCCGAGGACCGCCCCCGCGAGAAAGAGAACTGTGACGACGTTCGCCGACCGTACGTTCACGCCGCCCGAGCG
>JALYQB010000346.1 GCA_030856045.1 Actinomycetota bacterium | reverse complement strand
CGCTCGGGCTCAGCGCGGCGTTCCTCGGCCTGGGAACGCGCCAGCTCGTGGCGGCCGTGGTCCCCATCCCGGACGGAGCGGCTGGTGAGCTCATGACGGGGTTCCATCACCTGCTCGCGGAAGGGATGAGCACCGCCGAGGCACTCGCCCGGATGCAGCAACGAGGGGCGGGCGGCCCGCCGGGGGCCAGAGCTGCGGCGGCGGCCTTCGTGTGCATGGGCGCGGGTCTGGCCGTACCTGGGCGGCAGCGCGGGACATCGACGCCACATCGGCCCGGCCGAACAGGACACCTGTCCCATCCCGGCGGGACACCGCCGCCGACACGGTAAACTGGAACGACCAAACACACCCGGAGGTGGGACCGACATGAGCGTAGGTCAGGCAGACCCGATGATCGTGGCCATCGGGAGTCAGAATACTTTTTTGCACGTCTACAAGGATGAGCATGAGCTGCTTCAGGACGACGACATCGGTGCGGGCGCCGGGGAAAGCCGGTTCCCGCTCGAGTTCTTCGACAGTGACGGCCACCGGCTCGCCGGCGTGTACGACGGGCGGTGGCACATGCTACGGCTCATGCGGACAGCCGACCCGCACCGCCCTGAGGTCCTCCAGCGCCGGGTGCAGCAGGTCGTGGAACACCTGAGGACGTCCATCAAGGCCCATCCTGAGGACGTCAAGCTTTTCGGTATGACAGTGCAGGAGGTGCTTGACTTCTTTCCCCTACCAGATGAGTCACAAGATCTCAGGACGTCATTGCTTGCCTTCTCCTCGGATGAACCACACCACAGCCGCTCCGCCCTGCATGGATTCGTTGAGAACGACTCCGGGAGTATGCGTCATATCGCCACACACATCTTCGGGTAACCCGCCCAAGAAGTAACGCTGCTACCGGGGGTGTGTCCCGTGGATCGCCTCAGCGCGTGGTCGCTGTCACCACGCCGAGTCGTGGCCGCGTCAGCCGCCGTGATCACCTTGTTGATCATCGTCACAGGCCAGATCATCGGCGAGGGTGAACGGCATAGCGAAGACATCGGTATGAGTTCGGGAATCGCCGTGTCCTTCACGGTTCTCGGCGTACTGGTACTCATGAGCGTGCCCCGGCACCCGATCGGCAGGTTGATGATCGCCGCGGGACTCATCGCCGCCGCGCACCTGATGGCGTTGAGCTGGACGAGCTGGACGCCGTTGGCCTGGATAGCCCAGTGGGCTTGGGTGCCGAGCATCGGCCTCATCCTCCTCGCAATCCTCCTTTTCCCCGAAGGCAGCCTGCCTTCGTCACGTTGGCGGCTGATCGCCGCGCTGATCATAGTCGGGACGTTCGTCGCCACGGTCCTGCTCGCGGTGGTCACCGCCCACCACCCCCGGCTCCTGTCCGACTACGTCTGCTGCGACTCGCCACTCAACCCGGCAAACCAGCGGCTCTTCACAATCGCCGTGTACGCCGCCCTGTTCGCGGTGGTCGGCTACCTCGGCGCGCTGTTCTCGTTGGGCGCGCGGTGGCGACGGGCCGACATCGACACACGTCGGCAGCTGGCGTGCTTGTTGCTCGCTGGCCTCGTGTTCCTCGCCGGGCTGACCCTCGACGTCCTGGGGGTCGGCGGTGCCTGGGCCGTTGCCGTCGGAGCCATCCCAGTCGGGATGGCCGTCGCGATCCTGCGGTATCGCCTCTACGATGTGGATCTTTTGGTCAACCGGACGATCGTCTGGTTTCTGATAACAGCGCTGGTTGTGGTAGGGGTCATCGCCATTGTGGGAATCCTCAGACAGGTTCTGGTCGACGTCGGGGAGACCAGGGCCGCGCTGGTAGCGACCGGGCTGGCCGTGGTGACGATCGAACCGCTGCACCGGAAGGTGCAGCGTGCGGTCGACCGCCTGTTCTACGGCGACCGGGACGACCCGTATCTCGTCATCGCCCGGCTCGGTGAGGTGCTGGGCCGCACGGTCGATTTCACCACCGTCATGCCGCTGGTCACCCGGACCATCGCGCAGTCACTTCAGGTCCCCTACGTCGCCGTCGAGCTCCAGGAGC
>JALYQB010000308.1 GCA_030856045.1 Actinomycetota bacterium | reverse complement strand
AAGTGGCTGCTGCGCACCTCGGATGTGACCCTGACCCCGGACGATCTCGCCGCCGCCTACAAGCAACTCCTGCAGGTCGAACGCGGCTGGCGCGACTTCAAGGGCGCGCTCGGGCTGCGCCCGGTGTCCCGAGGCGCTCCGGATCACGGAGCGGTCCGTCGACCTGGCCCAGGCCGCGAGCGACGCCGAGCTGGTGACCTACAACCTGATGCGCAAGAGCAACGTCCTCAGCAGCGCGGGCGACCGGCGGCTCGCCGTCACCACGTCTACCCAAGCGCTCGCGGCGGCCTCCGAGGACTTCCCAGAGCTCGTGCCGGTCTGCCTGCGTCAGCACGCCCTCGCCAGTGCTCAACGCGGTGATGAGCGCACTGCCCGTGACGCCATCGAGCGCGCCCTCGCACTCACATATCCGGTCTTCGGGAGTGCTACAGCGCTCTCGCCCTACTGCACGACCTCTTACGTGCAGATGGAAGCTGCGTTGTCCTTTTTGACTCTCCGGCAGCCTGCGGCCGCCGAGCAAGCGTGCGCTGAGGCGCTGGCGGCGTGGCCCGCCGAGCTGGTACGCGACCGGAGCCTCTGCTTGGTCCGCCGTGCCATGGCGCTCGCCGAGCTTCGCGAGGTCGATGAGGCTTGCCGGGCGGCACTCCTCGCTATCGACGGCGTACGGTCGGCCCCGTCCGGGCGCGTGGTCCACATGCTGCGGCTCGTCACATCCCGGCTGCGGCCGTTCAGCCGCAACCCGAACGTCCGCGAGCTGACTCAGGCCCTCTCTGGGTTCCCGTGAGTAGAGGAAAAGGACAGGTGTTCATCTCCACCGCAACGTCATCTGACGAGGCAGCACGGGGCGCTGACGTAGCGGTCCTGCCTGTGGGGAGTTTCGAGCAACACGGCCGACACCTGCCGCTGTGCACCGACACGCTCATCGCGTCCACCATCGCCCAGCGCATTACTGCCGATTATGACCTGTTCTTGTTGCCGCCGATTACTATCAGTTGCTCGCATGAACACGCGGCCTTCGCCGGCACCGTAAGCATCTCGGCTGCCACGTTGCACGCGCTCCTCAGCGACGTACTCCGCTCGCTTGAGCGGGCAAGTGTGGCTCGGCTCGCCGTCATCAACGGGCACGGTGGGAATTATGTCCTCAGCAACGTCGTCCAAGAAGCCAATGTCGGCCGACGGTCGGTCGCGCTGTTCCCACAAGCCCGCGATTGGGCCGAGGCTCGTGCTGCCGCCTGCCTGGAGACGGACAACCACAATGACATGCACGGTGGCGAAGCAGAAACCTCGATCTTGCTCGCCGAATGCCCGGAGGTCGTTGGCGAGGATTACGTTGATGCCGACCACTTGGCCTCCGATCGGCGGCACCTGCTGACCGTCGGCATGCGCGGCTACACCGAGAGCGGCATTATCGGCCGACCCTCACTGGCGACCGCAGAGAAGGGCCGCTTGCTCCTCGATTCGTTCTCCGAGCAGTTCAAGCACTACCTCGGCCAGCTCCGCTAATGGGATTATAGACTCTTCGTCCCTGAGCGTGGTGTGCCGCTGTAGGACTCGATCTTCAGTCTGAGCCCGGAGACGGGTCTGGGGCCTCATGATCCGTGGTATTCGACATCACAGATCCTCCTAGTGCTAACCGCCGGGCCTTGCCGAGTGCATGCGCCACACTGGCTGGGCGCCAACATCCAGGCAAGGAAGAGCAACATGGGCACGTACGTGGCACAACTGCCGATTCGTCGCGGCTCGGAGCTTACTCACGCACCGGTCCGAACGACACCGACGAGCAGCTCAAGCGGCACGGAGCGACACGGGTTGATCGCCGAAAGCTCACCACGACGCCCGCTGCCTCGACGCCGTAGACGTCGGGGGTCGCCCTCCGTCTGTCCTCCATGCGCGTGATTAGAGTTTCCATACTTCGTTTCAAGGCGGCGCCTCCGGCGCCGCGCGGCCCTGCGTCCGATGCAGCCGCAAGCGCTCGCGCGGAGCGTGCGGCCTCCGGCCGGTCCCCGCGCGGCGCACGGCTGCACATCCACGCCGCACGAGGGCTAACCTCACACTGACCAGCCAGCGCGCAGGACAGTGTTGGGCGAACAGAGCCCGGGGCCGGCGAGCCGCTGCACGATGTCGGCCCGCGTGTGTCGCCAGCCGATGCAGGGTCACGCTGTATCTGACCGTTGGTGCATGCGCCTCAACGTAACCTGCTAGGCGACGGTGTCTGCGGTGTGTCGTGCTGAGCTACAGTGAGTCTGGTAACTCACCGTGACAAACGAAGCGACTCCTGTGCTCCAGACACCGACCCTCAGGACAACATATGACGCGGCCTCAGCCTCAACCCGCACCTCACCTTCGACCTCAACCGCAGCCTCCTCCTGATACTAGCTCTCGCCGATGGACGCTCGCCGAGAAGATGCTCACCGTTCTGGCCGCGATCCTGGCTGTAGCTGCCGCACTCCTTGCGCTACAGACAGCCCAAATCGCGAACGCTAAGGAGCAGGTGCAAGCCTCCCAGCAGACCACAAGCTCTGATCTATCGTCCCTTCAGAGTCAGTTTGACCAGCTTGAGGACCGTAACAGCGAACTTCAAAGCGAAAACGCGCGTCTGCGATCGCAACTCGGTCTTCCGGGCCCGAGCGCCGATCCTGAGGCTCCTACGATAGCAACTGTACGGCATAGCGGGGAGCTCACGTTGGCTCTCAATGGAAACATGGCCGATCTTGATTCGCCAGCATCCGACCCCCAGTGGCAGACTAATGGTTATGAGCTAGAGTACGTTAGATCCAATGATAAGAGCCTGATTTTGGGCCTATACTCCCCCTGGTTGTACTTGAACGCTACGGAAGCGAATTACGATGCCTGCCGTAATCAGACCGGTTACCGCAATGATCAATCTATCGATACGACGTCCATACATCCCGGCGACTACATGTGCATCAAGACCAACGAAGGGCGCTATGCTGCCATGCGCGTCACGAATATCGAAGCGCGGCAGATCACCTTTGACGTCGTAGTGTACAACTCGCCAGGAAGTTAGCGCGTCAAGCCTGCCCCCGCGATGACGCTTCGGCTCAGCTACTAACCATAAACTGCTCTAGCGGAGTAGGCCGGCGCGCTCGAGCTGCGCCTGCCACCGGGGGCACCACCTGCTCGACGAGGTCCTCGCCCGCATACGTCGCCTCCCCGCAATGTCCTGACCAGGCCAAACGGCCCCGACACACTTCGGCTTATGAACCGGCACCGAACCACACGGCGGCCTACCGGCCATGATCGAGTAGCAAGTGGACGACCGTTGACCAGCACCGGAGCTGATAACAGATCATGGCAACACAGGTGACGCTCGATCAGCGGGTTCGAGTGCGATGACTGCCTGAGAGCCGCAAACAGACAAGATCAACCCGCCGTTTTACCCACCGTTTATGACCGATCGCGGCACATCGCGGTCGAACGCCACGGAGGCCGTATTGGGCGCTGACCAGCCACAACACGCCATCACCGCCTACCGTGGACCGTCAGAAAGTAACGGGTCTCACACCCGTCCAGTATGAGTTGATGCGACCCGAGCTTAATCGCTGCGTGCCTTGGCTCGGTCCACTGGTGGTATTTTCTAGGAATCCAGCCAGGCTGCGTCCATGACCGCTGCTCCCTGCGGGTGCAGCTCACCCCTCGCCACGTAGATGTCAGTCAGCGTGCTGATTTTCGCGTGTCCAGTCAGGTCCGCCTTCTGGCGGTCGGTGAGCACCCCGGCGTCATGCCAGATCGTGGCCGCTGTCTTCCGGAACGTGTGACTGGTGACTGGCCAGTCCATGCCCGCTGCCCGGCGTGCTTCCCGGATGTAGGTGGACATGTTGTTCGGGTCCTTCCAGCCCAGACCAGCCCGTTTACCGCTGGCCGCGGGGAACACCGGGGCTTCCCGTCCGTAGCGTTCCCGAGCTCGTAGCATGGATACCACGAACTGCGGCAGCGGAACGATACGCAGCGACGTCTGTGTCTTTCCCTCGTGGCGGTGCAGTCCCCTCCCTCGGTGCCGGACCACGTTTCCGGTGATCGCCACGATTGGTACTGCCCGCATCGTGTCGCCCTCCACCACCGGCACCCCTTCAAGGTCCACGTCGCACCAGCGGACGCCGAGGGCCTCGCCGATGCGCACCCCAGTGCCGATCATGAATGTGACCAGGTCCGGCAGTTCCCGCCGGCGAGCGCAGGCCTGCGCTCGTGCCTCTTCCTTGTCCTCCGAGGTGCCGTTCATCCAATCCAGGAAGCGGCGGCGTTCTTCCACGGTCAACGCCCTTGGCTTGCGCGAGCCCCCTTCGATGGGATCCAGGTGCCGCACCGGGTTGTCCGGAATGACCTCGTGCTGCACAGCGACGCGCAGGATCAGCGACACCACAGTGCGGATCGTCTTGCGAGACTGCGCGCTTTGTGTCGCGGCGAGGCCAGCGAAGAACCCGTCGAGCTGTGGAACAGTGCACTCCCGCAGCCGCCACTGACCGATGGCGGGCAGGATCACGGAGCGAAGCCGCTGCCGGTAGGTGTCGGCGGTGGTCACCCTTCGACTGCCGTCGGCGACCTGTGCATCAAGCTTCGCCAGCCAGCGTTCCGCGGCGCGCTCGAAGGTGTGGTGCGGGCGCAGTGGTGCGGCAGGGCTGCCGGCGCGTGCGCGGATTTCGTCTTGTAGGGAGCGGGAAGCGGCGGTCTTCGACGGTCCGCTGCGTTCGAGTGACCTGGTGACGCCGTCGTAGTCGCGGAAGCGGCAGCGGGCGACGTAGCTGTCGGCCCTGGCGGTCCCGTTCGACTGCTTCGAAGCGGCCGAGGTCGCCCGTTTCTTGATCGTAATACTGCCGTGGGTGCCCATCGCCAGCGGTGGCCGCGCCATCGTCTCCAGCCACCTACCTTCGACCGTTCCCGTGGGGTTTCCGTGGGGTTAGATCATGGTAGGACAGTCGCTGCGCGTTAGCGAGCGGGCTGAGCTGCTCGTTTGTGGGGCGGGTGGGACTCGAACCCACGACCTGACGGATTATGAGTCCGCTGCTCTGACCAGCTGAGCTACCGCCCCGGCACAGGGAGGCTAGCCCAGCCGTGGTGGTGGGTGGCCTCGGGCAGCGGCCGCCGGTCAGGCCGCGGAGATGACCGGGACGGCCTCGTCGGCGGGCGGTGGCTCGGGCGGGGTGCCCTCACCGAACGGGCGCCCGCCGAGCTCCTCGCGGCCGTGCGGGGTGGTCCACCCCGAGGGGTCCGGGCCGACCGGGACGATCCCCGTCGGGTTGACGCCGGTGTGCACCCGGTAGTAGTGCTCCTTGATCTGCGCGAAGTCGGTCGTGTCGCCGAACCCGGGCGTCTGGAACAGGTCGCGGCTGTAGGCCCACAGCACCGGCAGCTCCGTGAGCTTGTTCCGGTTGCACTTGAAATGGCCGTGGTAGACGGCGTCGAAGCGCACCAGCGTCACCCACAGCCGCACGTCCGCCTCGGTGATGCTGTCCCCGACCAGGTAGCGGCGGGTGCGCAGCCGGTCCGACAGCGCGTCGAGCCGGGCGAACAGTGCGTCGTAAGCCTGCTCGTAGGCCTGCTGGCTCGTCGCGAACCCGGCTCGGTACACCCCGTTGTTCACGTCGTGGTAGACCGCCTCGTTGACCTCGTCGATCTCCTCGCGCAGCGCCGCGGGGTACAGGTCGGGCGCGCCCTCGCGGTGGTGCTCCCGCCACTGCGCGGACA
>JALYQB010000266.1 GCA_030856045.1 Actinomycetota bacterium | reverse complement strand
CCGCAGCGCGGACCGCAGCACGCCGGTGGGAGGCACCGCGACGCGAGCCGTGCGCAGCGCGACGTCCGTCGCGTACACCACGGTCCGCGCCGCGCCGGACAGCGCCCGCGCGAGGTCGAACCGGTCGCCGAGCCCGAGCGCGGCCGACACGTCGTCGGCGTCCTGGGCGCGCACGACGTCGCGCGCGCGACCGGCGAGGCGGTGCAGCTCGGTGCGCACGTCGAGCAGCAGTTCCCGCGCGGCCACGACGTCCGCGCTGGGCCGGTCGATGAGCTGGCCCGCAGCGAGCGCGTCGAGCAGCTGCACGTCACGCAGCCCGCCGCGACCGTTCTTGAGGTCGGGTTCCACGCGATGGGCGACGTCACCGTTGCGGCTCCACCGGTGTTCCGCGGTCTCGATGATCTCTTCCACCCGGCCGCGGATCCCCGCCCGCCACGCCGTGCGGACCGCCGCGCCGAGCTCCCCAGCCAGGTCGGCGTCCCCGGCCACCCACCGCGCCTCGAGCAGACCGAACGCGGCCCGCAGGTCGGTGGCCGCGACGCCCACGGCCTGCCCGACCGTGCGGACGCTGTGGTCGAGCCCGATGCGGGCGTCCCACAGCGGGTACCACAGCGCGTCGGCGAGGGCGGTGACGTCGCCCTTGCCGTCGTGCAGCAGCAGCAGATCGAGATCGGAGTACGGGGCCAGCTCACGCCGTCCGAGCGCACCGACGGCCACCAGCGCTGCGCCGTGGCCCAAGCCGACCGAGGACGTCCGGGTGGAGAGCCAGAAGTCGTGCAGATCGACGAGGGCGCCGCGCAGGGCCTCCGCGGGGAGCCTGCGGCCGCGCGGATGGGGCGCGAGCAACGCCGCGCGCGCTCTGACGAGGTCGGCCGCCGCGGTGTCCGACACCGGCGCCACTCCGCCTGCCACGGCTACAGCGCGTCCGGTCCGCGCTCGCCGGTGCGCACCCGCACGATCGCCTCGACCGGCGTCACCCAGACCTTCCCGTCACCGATCTTGCCGGTGCGGGCGGCGTCGGCCAGCGCCTCGACCGTCTTGTCCGCGAGAGCGTCGTCGACCACCACCTCCACCCGCACCTTCGGCACGAAGTCCACCGTGTACTCCGCCCCTCGGTAGACCTCGGTGTGGCCCTTCTGCCTGCCGTAGCCCTGCACCTCGCTCACCGTCATGCCCAGCACGCCCAGCTGCTCCAGCGCGCTCTTCACGTCTTCGAGCGTGAACGGCTTGATGATTCCCGTGACCAGCTTCATCGCCGTCACTCCTTTCCTGCGGTCGCCAGTGTCTGCGCGCTGCGGGCCAGGCCCGGGCCCCCGGTACTGCGCAGCCCGGAGAACTCGTAGGCGCTCTCGGCGTGCTCGGCCTCGTCGATCCCGGCGATCTCGTCCTCCGGGGTGAGGCGGAAGCCGATCGTCCACTTGATCAGGAACCCGATCACCAGTGACCCGACGAACGAGTAGCCGAGCACCCCGCCCGCACCCACCGCCTGCCGCCAGAGCTGGTCCGTGCCGCCACCGTAGAGCAGGCCGTCGACACCGGACGGAGCCGCGGCAGACCCGATGACCCCGATGAGCACCGTCCCGACGATGCCGCCGACGAGGTGGATGCCCACGACATCGAGCGCGTCGTCGTAGCCGAGCCGGAACTTCAGGCCGACGGCCAGCGCGCATACCACCCCGGCGGTCACACCGAGCGCGAGACCGCCGACGGGGGTCACCGCGTTGGCCGCCGGGGTGATCGCGACCAGGCCGGCCACCACACCCGACGCCGCGCCGAGGGTGGTGGCGCGCCCGTCGCGGATCCGCTCCACCAGCAGCCAGCCGAGCATGCCGGTGGCCGTCGCGCCGAGCGTGTTGACGAACGCGACGCCCGCCACGCCGTCAGCGGCAACCGCCGAGCCCGCGTTGAAGCCGAACCAGCCGAACCACAGCAGGCTCGCGCCGAGCACGACGAACGGCAGGTTGTGCGGCTTCATCGGCTCCCGCGGCCAGCCCTGCCGCCTGCCGAGCACGATCACCAGCGCGAGCGCCGCGGCACCGGCGTTGATGTGCACCGCCGTGCCTCCCGCGAAGTCGAGTGCGGCGAGCCGGTTCGCGATCCACCCGCCGGGGTCGTTCTCGCCGTCGAAGTCGAAGACCCAGTGCGCGACCGGGAAGTACACGACAGTCGCCCACAGCCCGGCGAACAGCAGCCAGGGGCCGAACCGGGCGCGGTCGGCGATCGCACCGGAGATGAGCGCCACCGTGATGATCGCGAACATCGCCTGGAACGCGACGAACACGGTCGCCGGGATGGTGCCGAACAGGGCATCCTCACCCAGCAGCCCCGTCAGCCCGAATGCCTCGAAGGGGTCACCCACCAGCCCGCCACCGAGGTCGGTGGAGAAGGCCATCGAGTACCCGTACAGGATCCACAGCGTGCCGACCACCGCCATGGCACCGAGGCTCATCATCATCATGTTGAGCACGCTCTTCGCACGAACCATCCCGCCGTAGAAGAGCGCCAGCCCGGGCGTCATCAGCAGCACCAGTGCGGCACTGGTGAGCACCCACGCGGTATCACCCGTGTCCATCCGCCACCTCCTCGCTCGCAGTTGCGAGAAGAGTGCGGAGCCGGTGTTGCGAGGGCCGACTCGTGCCGTTTCCAACGGGTGAACGCGGTCACTGCCGTGTTACAGGCACGTGTCGCCGGCCCGCTGTCAGCCCAGCAACGCGTCGACGAACGCGCGTGGCTCGAACGGCGCGAGGTCGTCGGCGCCTTCACCGAGCCCGACGAGCTTCACGGGGACGCCGAGCTCGCGCTGCACCTGGAACACGATGCCGCCCTTCGCGGTGCCGTCGAGCTTGGTGAGCACGATGCCCGTCACGTCGACGACCTCGGCGAACACCCGCGCCTGGGTGAGACCGTTCTGCCCGGTGGTCGCGTCGAGGACCAGCAGTACCTCGTCCACCGGAGCCTGCTTCGACACGACCCGCTTGACCTTGCCCAGCTCGTCCATGAGGCCGGTCTTGGTGTGCAGCCTGCCCGCCGTGTCGACCAGGACGGTGTCCACGCCATCCGCGCCGCCGCGCTTGACGGCCTCGAACGCGACGCTCGCGGGGTCGGAGCCCTCGGGCCCGCGGACGGTCTCGGCGCCCACCCGCTCTCCCCACGTCGCGAGCTGCTCCACGGCGGCCGCGCGGAAGGTGTCCGCGGCGCCGAGCAGCACGCGCCTGCCGTCGGCGACGAGCACCCGCGCGAGCTTGCCGGTGGTGGTGGTCTTGCCGGTGCCGTTCACGCCTGCGATCAGGACCACGCCCGGCGTGCGCGCGCCGTCCGGGCCGTTGCGCGGCAGGGCGCGCACGGAACGGTCGAGGTCCGGGCGCAGTGCCTCGACGAGCACGTCGCGGAGCACCGCCCGTGCCTGGTCTGCGGTGCGCACACCGCGGGAGGCGAGCTCCTGGCGCAGCCGTTCGACGATCTCGGACGTCCCGCGCGCGCCGATGTCGGCGAGCAGCAGGGTGTCCTCGACGTCGGTCCACGAGTCCTCGTCGAGATCCCCCGCGCCGAGCAGGCCCAGCAGGCTCTGCCCGAAAGCGGACCGCGACCGGGACAGCCGCCCGCGCAGCCGGACCAAGCGGCCGGCGGGCGGTTCGATCTCCTCCCGGGACTCAAGCTCGGGCTCGGGCTCGGGTTTCGGGGCCGCGGCGGGGGGCATCTCCACCGGCGGCAGTGAGACCTCAGCAGGCGGAGCGGTCTCGACGGGCGGTGCCGCGGTGCCGCCGGCGAAGCTGATCGGTCCCCCGGCCTGGTACCCGCGGGGCGCCTCGGGGTGGGCACCGGCGTCACGCTTCTCCTGCTCGGCGAAGCTGATACGCCGCCTGCGCAGCAGCACGAGGCCGACCGCGAGCGCCACCAGCAGCGCCACGGCGACGGCGACGGAGAGCCAGATCAGTGCGTTGGGTGACACGCGGCCATCCTGTCACTCGGCACGCCCGCACCGTCGCTGCTGTCCACGAACCCGACACCACCGGGATTCCGGCCGCCCCGACGTCAACGGGCGGCCACCGGGCACGTGACCTCCTGCCTGGGGCATATGAGTTTCCAGTGCTGATGCCGAAATCGTCATCACAGCGGCGCCTTGATGCGTGATTCGTCATCAACGAAAGCGACAACAGCTCCCTCCTCGGGCGCTACCCACGGCCACCGACAGCGCACCGAGCGGTCAGGCTGCACCCGGCGCGGCGCCGCGGAGGCGCTGGGAGATCACCGCGGTGATGCCGTCGCCGCGCATGCTGACGCCGTACAGCGCGTCCGCGACCTCCATCGTCGCCTTCTGGTGCGTGATGACGATCAGCTGGGAGCGCTCGCGGAGCAGCTCGAAGAGGCCGATGAGCCGCCGCAGGTTGGTGTCGTCCAGCGCGGCCTCGACCTCGTCGAGCACGTAGAACGGCGAGGGCCGCGCCCGGAAGATCGCGACCAGCATCGCGACGGCGGTCAGCGACTTCTCGCCCCCGGAGAGCAGCGAGAGCCGCTTCACCTTCTTACCCGGTGGCCGGGCCTCGACCTCGATCCCGGTGGTGAGCAGGTCGTCGGGGTCGGTGAGCACCAGACGACCCTCCCCACCGGGGAAGAGCGTCGAGAACACGACCTCGAACTCGGCGGCGACGTCACGGAACGCGACCGTGAACACCTCGAGGATCCGCTCGTCGACCTCCCGGACCACCATGAGCAGGTCCCGGCGGGTCGCCTTGAGGTCCTCGAGCTGCGTGGACAGGAACCGGTAACGCTCCTCGAGCGCCGCGAACTCCTCCAGCGCGAGCGGGTTCACCTTGCCGAGCAGCGCCAGGTCACGCTCCGCGCGCTGCGCCCGGCGCTGCTGCGCCGCGCGCTCGAACGGCGTGGGCTGCGGGGGCGTCACCGCCTCGCCGCGCTCGCGGGCCGCCTCGTACTCGTCCATCTCGGCCGCGGGCGGCGGCACCGGGACGTCGGGCCCGTACTCGGCGAGGAGGTCGTCGACCCCGATGCCGTGCTCCTCGGCGATCCGGCTCTCCAGCTGCTCCACCCGCAACCGCTGCTCGGCGCGCAGCATCTCGTCACGGTGGACGGTGTCGGTGAGCTTCTCGAGCTCCCCGGTCAGCTCCCGCGCGCGGGCTCGAATGACGCTCAGCGCTCTCTCCTGCTCCGTGCGGGCTCCGGCGGCCGCGTCCCGCTCCGCCGTCGCACGGGCGAGCGAGTCCTCGATCCGCGTGCACGCGGCC
>JALYQB010000259.1 GCA_030856045.1 Actinomycetota bacterium | reverse complement strand
GTCGAGCAGGGCTTGATGGGTGACGGTGAGTAGCCGCTCCGGTGGAGCGTTCTCCTCGACCGCCGTCACGAACAAGGTCCGAGCGTCCTCGGCCGACAGCAAGGCCCCGCAGCGGAGGTACTCGAAGTGGTTGCGGCGCATCGACTCGGCTGTCTCGTGCTGCCCGCGGACGATATGAACGTAATGGATCTTACTGCCCCACAGGGCCTCGAGCCGGGGGATGCGGAAGCAGTTGAAGGGGGACTTCGTGAGCAATAGCGGCTTGTCGAAGAAGGCAACGTGGGCGCTGGCGGCACCGTTGAGCACGTCGAGGTCACCGTCCTCGCACCGCCGTATCTCGTAGCGGTGCCCGAAGTGGTGGCGATACACCGGCAGCGCTCGCGCGTAGACGTCCTCCGCCTCACCGGGCATCACGAGGGCGGGGACGACCCGAGTTCTCTTGTTATCCACGCTGAGCGCGGTTCGTGCCGCCGCATCGCCGAGGTCGGTCAGCAGTTGCCGGGCCGGCTGGTGGAGGTTGCGGACCGGCCAAGCCCAGCAGGAGGCGGTGGTCAGGTAGGCGAAGTGCTGTTCGCGGGCAAGAAGGTTTACCAGGTGGCTTGTGCCGGATCGCGGCGCGCCGACGACGGCGACGATCCGTTGCGGTGCCTGCGAGGACAGTGCGTTGCGGTATGCGAAGCGCTGGCGTTGTCCTACCTCCGCATCGACGTCGATGTTCTCCAGCGCGGCGAGGTCGGCAGGGAAGGGCAGCGGTCGACCCACCCGCCGGATGGTGTTCAGGCACGTCCGGATGTGGGCGGCGGTTGCGTCGCGGAGTCGATGCCCACCGAGGAGGCGCTCTTCGAGAGCTTCGATCAGTGCGTACTGACGCCGGTCGTCGCTGAACCGGTAGAGCCGGCCTCGGAGCAGTGCCAAGTCTCTGCCGAGCTTGTCGGGCCGGTTGAGCTGCGTGTGCAGGTCGCTGGCGGTCATTGGCGGGGTGGCTTTCGTCTACTGTGTCGGGTGCCGTGCGGCCACGGTCAGAGTCGGCGGGGTAGCTCGGCGAGGGTGGTCCGGCCATGCACACCGAGAACCGAGTCGTTCGTGACGTGGGCACGCGCGATCGCGGTGACGGCATCGAGTGCGGCGCAGTGGGTGAGGACGCGGTCCTCCACGTCGTCGAGGCGCCGGCCGTAGCCGTCGAAGAAGGCATCCCTGAGCACGGGTTGCATCCGCCAGTGGCGGAAGGTCAGCCGCACGAGATCCCGCACGGTGGCGTCCACCCGGGCGTGCTCGAAGTCGACGACACCGAGTCCCGCGATCGGGTCGATGAGCCAGTTGCGCGGCTGGTAGTCGAGGTGGCAGGGAACGCCTTCCGGCGTCGGCAGCTCCGCGAGGGCGTCGACGTGCCGACGGACCAGTGCCTGTTCCTCGCTTGTGAGCAACCCTGCGGATCGTTCGAGCCACGAGGTGAGCCGCGTGCGCATCCCTCGCGCGAAGTCGGGTAGCGGCGTGGCCGGCTCGGCGCTGTGCAGGCGCCGGAGGAGCGCTCCGGCCTGCTGGTGGATAGGCCCATCGATGTCGGGGTTGCCGGTCGGGTTGTGCGGCCGCCCGGGTAGGGCGGTGACCAGGACGACGCGGAGAGCCTGATCGGTGGCCACCAGCCGTGCGGCCTGCTCACCGAGGGCCGGCGCCCAGTGGACATGGGCGTGTACCTCACGGTCGTGCTTCACCCGATCTGCATGCTGCTTGGCGATGTAGGAGTGCCCATTGCCGCCGCGGAGCCGGATCACCGTGTTGGACGAGTCGGCCGGGGTGTGCCTTCCGATCACGCTGCAACGGCCCAGGACCTGTCGGCACCAGGCCAGGACCCGTTGGTCGGCGCTCATGAGAGATGAGCAGTGTCGTTGTGAACAGCGAGCATCCACTGGGTGCGGCCGAATCGATTGCGGTGCTGCTGCCACCGCGTGATCGAGGCGTGGTCCGTGACGAACCCGACGCGTCCGCGGTCCTGTGGTGGTAGCCCGAGCAGCAGGGCATGCGCGGCCGCGATCGTTTCGCTGTGGCAGGCGAGCAGCACCCGCTGACCGGTGTGGCGGTCGAGGAGTTCGCCAAGATAGGCAGTCGCGCGGTCGAGGTAGCGGTTCCAGGTCTCGGCGCCCTGGGCATAGGGCCGATCGGGGCGCGCGGACGGCGGGCCGGCGAAGGCAGTCTTCACGTCGAGCCAGGCTCGTCCGTCGGCGTCGCCGTGCTCCGGCCCGTCGAGGCCGGAGTCGGAGTGTGCGCGCAGCGTGAGCCTCTCGGCGAGGATCTGCCCGGTCTCGGCGACGCGGCGCCGCGGGGCGGAGTAGAGGGCGTCGATCGGCCGGTTGAGCGTGTGTTCGGCGCTCAGCCGGGTGGCCAGGCATGCCACCTGATCGCGGCCGACACCGGTGAGCCCGGTACAGGTCCGGGGCCCGCCGACGACGCCGGCGACGTTGCAGTGCGCCTCACCGTGCCGGGCGAGAATCAGCTCGGTGATCAGTGCCATCTCATCCGCCGCCGAGTTCGGTCAACACCGCTCGTTGGGTGTGCCACCCGTACCGGTAGCCGTGCCGGCCGAGGTAGCGGCTGGTCAGGATGTGATGGATCTCCGTCCAGTCCCGCAGCTCGGTCATTCCCGTGTAGCCCAGTGCGGGGTCGTGGCGGCTCGCGGCCGTGTTGTACGCGCTCAGGGCTGATTCGATGGTCCCCCGGGAGACAGTGCCGTGGGTCATCGCGAGGGTGACGATGAGTTTGGCCAGGTCGTATCCGACGGGGGCGAGGCTGACCTGGTCGAAGTCGAGGGTCACCGCGCCGGTCTCGGTGATCAGGAAGTTCCGGGGGTTGCAGTCCTTGTAGATCACTGCGGGCGCTCGCGCCGCCGCGCGCAAGAGCGCGGTAGCCCGATCGGCGTCGAACCGTGGTGCGGGAACGACTCGCTCGTCGAGTCGCCGGCGCAGCATGTCGGCGCGGCGGCTGAGGAAGTCCGGAACCTGGTGGCCATCCGCGGTGATGAAGGGCTCGTCGAGGCGGGCGTGGTGCAGCGTGGTGACGAAGGCGGCGCCGTGCACATCACCGAGGTGCGCGGCCAGGGCGATGAGGTCAGCCAGCTCGGCGGGTCGGCCCTCGATGAACTCGAAGTCGATGCCACACCGGTCCGTGCCGACCAGCCGTGGGAGCCGCAGCGGCGTGCCGAGGCCGGCGAGCCATCGATAGTTGGCCAGGGCGGTGTGGCAGGACTGGGTGTTCGGGTAGCGCTTGGTGAACCGGCGCACCACGTTCCGCCCGGTCACCAGTCGACCCCACGGTTGATCGATGGCTTCGTGGCGATGAGGTAGGTCACTGTCGAGGTTGCGGTCACCGGCGCCTCGGGGAGCCGGCGCCGCAGCGCGGTGGCCAGTCGCACGGCCGGGCCGCGAACGCTGTCGGGGAGGTGATACTTCGGGCTGGTCGCGAGGTACTCGGCGAGGTGGGTGAATTCCTCGAACCGGAAGCTGTGTTCCTCGTGCCGGACTCGCTCCACGGTGAGTGAGCGGCGCGCGAGCTCTTCGATGTTGCCGCTGTGCGCCGTGACGTACAGGCTCGGGCGGGTGGTGGCGTGTGGGTCGAGCCCGCTAGCCGCGAGGAGCTGGTCGAGGTCGCGGTAGCTGTCGACGGACTTGGTGGCGAGGATCGCGATGCCGCCGGGCGCCAGGCAGCGCTCGATCTCGCCGATCACCACGCCGGGTCGAGGTGAGTGGTACAGGCAGAAGGCAGCAACCGCGACTTGGCAGGCACCGTCGCGCACCGGGATGTCGTGGAAGTCGGCGCGGACGTAGCCGACCCGCACCGGTCTGGTTCGCAGCCGCTCGCGGGCGACTGCGAGCAGGGCGGCCGAGACATCGAGGAGCGTCATTGAGGCGGGGCTGAGACGCTCCGCGACAACCAGGCTGGTTGTACCCCGGCCGCACCCGATGTCGACCGCCGTGGACACGCTGCGGTCGCCGAGAGCCTGCTCGGCGAGTTCGGTGAGGGTGTGGGCCGCGTGGGGCCCGGCCGTCTTGGCACGATGCAAGGCATCGGTCCGGCGGGCCAATCGGTCGGCGGAGGCGTACAGCGTGCCCCGCACCAGCGCCGGGTCGCAGAACGGTAGTGGTTCAGTGGCCACGGGCTATGTCCATCCCGCATGTCTGCCGGCCGGGACGCGCTGCCTTGGCTAGGAGCGGGTCGGCGCGGTGTCCGCTGCACTGTGTCGCCGGTAGCGGGCAGCGGCGCGGCGGCTGCGGAGTACGACGACCTGCGCGTGATCGGCATGCTCGGCGATGAGCTGCCGCACGCGGGGGCGCATGGTGCGGCGGTAGTTCCAGATGTAACGCACGAAGTCCCAGGTGATCCGGTTGTACACGCCGATGGCGTCGTGCTGGCCGCTGCCGTGCTGGAGCCGACGTTGCAGGATGCCTGTCAGGCAGGAGGCCGCGGGCAGATCCAGGAAGATCACCGTGTCGGCTGCCGCCAGGCGGATGGACATGCTGGCGGCGTAATTGCCATCGATGACCCACCGGGGAGTGGCGACCAGCTCGCGTTGCAGCTCGGCGAACCGCTCTGCGGGCAGCGGGTTCCACTCGCGGTCGTAGTAGAGCGTGTCGAGATGGGTCGGTTGGACTCCCAGTTCGGCGGCGAGCCCGCGAGCCAAATAGGACTTGCCGCTCCCGCCGCAGCCGATGATAGCGATTCTGCGCACGGGGCGGGACAGTAGCGAGCCACTTCGGTGCTGCGTGGGAGGCCCGCCCGCGTGTCACCGCATCGGCTGGGCCACACCCGCTGATCGTGATTGGGGTCATCGCTGGTTCCCCATTTCAGTTCGTGGGGTGACCGTGCCGCTGGTCCGGCGGCGAGGGTGGCTGACGAGGTCGGCGAGCAGCGTGGTGAGGGTCTCGATCTGGCGAGACAGCCGAAACCGGTCCAGGCGCCGGATGCACCCGGCGAGCAGGTCCGCGTGGGCCGGCGTACCGGCTACCGCCAGCAGTTGCTCGATGCGCTCGATGACCTGCACACCATCTTCGACGTGCAACTCCGGTGGTGCGAAGTCCCCGCAGCGACGGATCCGGGCCGGGGTGATCGGCAGGCAGCCGGCGAGCACTGCTTCGAACAGCCGCTGGGTCATCTGCGCGGCTCGGGCGTACCGCTCGGGCAGTAACAGGACAGTGGCCAACGACGACCGGTAGACCGCGGCCACCTCGCCGAACGCGCAGCGACCGGTGAACTTCACATGGGGCCACGTGGCGGTCCGCGTCCACTTCCCCGCGACGCGATGGCTGAACCGTGCTGCGGCGGGGGCGAAGAACGTGTCGAAGGGCTCGTCGCGGTCGTACTGGTTGCCGACGTACACCAGCGGGAGACCACGACGGGTGACGGTGAGCGCGATGGGGTCGGCGGAGTCCAGGCTGGCGTCGGCGACCGGGAAGAGCAGGCTGGTGGCTCCACGAGTCGGACGCAGTGCGGGCTCACAGATCCCCACGTTCACGCGACGCCGCAGCCGGTGGTTCCGCGCCAACCGACGGTCCTTGTCCCAGACCACCGTGGGGACCCCCTGTGCCACAGCGTAGTGCGCGAGCAGCTCGTCCTGCCGGTGCAGGTCGGGAGTGTGACCCGGCGTGCCGCGCGGGGTGGTGTTGCGCCCAGGGATCGGCCAGCGCCACTCGAGGAACAGCGCGTCGAGCGGGGGCAGACCGGCGCACCACAGGTAGCGGTCGCGCAGGTCGAGTCCGGCTTCATGCAGGTCACGGTTCTCCTGCAGGAACAGCACCTCGTGGCCTGCTGCCGCGATGCCGTCCACAAGGGGCTGGCGGTGACTCCGGCCGCCGTCGGGGGTGTCGAGGATGCCGGGCCCGAGGAATCCCCAGAAGCTGTAACCGATCTTCACTTGGTCACCCACCATCCGCCGTCGAGCATGAGCGCGTCCATGCCGGTGGTTGCCAGGCATTTCAGCGCGGCGTCAGGCGTACCGCTGATCGGCCTGCCCTTGACGTTGAGCGAGGTGTTGATCAGCACTGGCACGCCGGTGCGGTGCGCGAAACGTTCCAGCACCTCGGCGAGGAAGGGGTTCTGGGTGTGGTCGACGGTCTGCACGCGGGCGGTGCCGTTGGCGTGGACGATGGGGGGAATGCGCTGGCGCGCCAGCTCGGTGACCTCGACTGCGATCGACATGTACGGGCTCGCCTGGCGGATCCGGAAGTAATCGGAGGCGGCGTCGGCGAGGACGACGGGGGCGAACGGGCGGAAGGGCTCCCGGAACTTCACGGTCGTGTTGAGCCGGTCCACCACCCCGGGCATGAGCGGTGACGCCAGGATCGAGCGGTTGCCGAGCGCACGCGGTCCGGCCTCCATGCGCCCACGGAAGATTCCCACGATGCGGCCCGAAGCGAGGCTGTCGGCCACCACCGAGCTCGGGTCTGCCATACGGCGCACGCTCAGACCGTCGATGGTCGGTGGTGCCTCGTCGGCGTAAGCGGGTCCGAGGTAGCAGCGATGGGCGACCCCGTTCACCAGCCTGCCGGTGGCGTCCAGGTGCGCGGCGAGAGCAGCGCCCACGGCGGTACCGGCGTCCCCCGGAGCGGGCGGCACACTCACCTGGTCGAACAGGCCGGCGGCCACGATCTTGCCGATGCTCACGCAGTTGGTCGCGACCCCGCCGCCAACGCACAGCAGTCGTGATCCGGTTCGCTCCCGGACCCGCCGGGCCAGGTGGAGCATGACCTGCTCGGTGCGTTCCTGCAGCGCTGCGGCGACGTCGGCGTGGGTCTGGATCACCTCGTCATCCGCTGTCCGGGGTGTGCACGTCGCGCGGGCGAACGCCGGAGTGACGCGAGGCCAGCCGTGGCGGAGCACCCGGAGCGGGAACCAGCGGGGATCCAGTGCGAAGCCCCCCGGGGTGAGAGCGATGGCCTCGCTGAAGACCCGCCGGAAGCGTGCCGGGTCTCCGAGGGCCGCCAGCGCCATCACCGTCCCCTCCTCGTCACCTCGGTGCCAGCCCAGGTGCGCGGTGACGGCGCCGTAGGCGTACCCGAGCGAGGCCGGATCGTGCAGGGCATCGAGGATGCGGTAGTCCACCCCCGTCCCGGCGGCGTGGGCTCGAGCGATCGTGGTGGTCTGGGTCTCCCCGACGCTGTCCACGATGAGTACGCCCGCATCCGGGTGGCCGGAGGCGGCGAAGGCGTACAGCCCGTGGGCGCGATGGTGGAGCACGCTGCGCAGCCGTGCACCGGGGAAGCGGTCCCGCAGCGAGCGCATCCGTTGCCGGTAGCGGGAGTGCACCACCGCGTAGCTGGCCGCGCGGGGAATCGCCCGATTCCGGCTGGGTCCGGCGAGGTGCCGCAGGCTGCCTGGTACGGCGGCCAGGTACCGGTCGCCGGCGAAGTTGTATGCAACGCAGTCGATGTCGGCGGCGATCAGACCGGCCTCGCGCAGTAGCGTCTCGACGGCGCGCTGTGGGTAGGCGCGAGTGTGCTTGATCCCGGAGAGCCGTTCCTCCTCGACGAGCCCGACCAGGTGCCCGTCGACGATCAGCGCGGCGGAGGAGTCATGTGTAAATGCGCATAATCCCAACACCGCTGGGCGAGCATGCGCTCGACGCATGACGTCACCTCCCCTCAACGGCCGGGGGACTGCTCGCGGCACGGCCTTCCAGGTGGTCGTACCAGCGGAGCAGGGTGTCGGTCAGCGCGCCAGGCCGTTGCCGGGCGGTGCGTCGAGCGCCGGTGCGGTCGGAGCCCTTCCAGAGCCGGTAGCTGCTCATCAGCGTGGCGAACTCCGCCCATCCGACGGATGCGAGTTCACCTCCGTCGATCACCTGAGCGAGCAGGGCGTCGAACTCGCTCCACGGCACGGTGAGGGGCGGCATGACGAAGCTCGACGGGGGGCGTGCCGGGAGACGCCTCGCCTCAGCCACGTCGTCGGTGTAGAGATGCAGTGAGTCGATGTGGTGGTGGTACTCGCCGACCTCGACCTCCAACCAGCCGGCCATCAGTTCGTGGATCAGCGTCGTCGTGAAGATGTCGTAGCACAGGCCCAGCCAGGCGTCCTGGCTGCGCATCGTCGTGTGCATCTGTAACCGACGGTCCCGTAGGTAGAAGCGGTAGTTGAGCGTGCAGGGAACGTCTCGGTGGGTCGGATGATCTCGCCCAGGGTCAAACAGCTGGATCACTGCTCGCCGCGAGTCGGGCTCCGTGGCGAGTAGTCGGCGCACGTGGTCCAGCTGGTCGACGACACGTCCGGTGCTGGTCCGCCAGCACCGCAGCCGGGGGCCATAGGCGCCCAGCAGCCGGCCGTGGTCGGCGAAGGCGGCCAGGCGCTGGTTGTACGTGTAGATCCAGGCATGGTCGGAGCCGGAGAGGATCCAGACCGCCTCAGCGACGGCGAACGCGGGATTGAGTACACGGACAGGCGGCAGGTCCACCAGCCGCCGCCGCGGCTCGGTGAGGCAGAGATGGGCACCGAGCACTTCGACGGTCGCCATCCCACGCGGCGATGCCTGCCGGCCGTCGGCCAACACGGCCTCGCAGGCCGAGACGAACAGGTCGTTGGCCGAATCGGCGCGCACCACGAACATCACGACACCGCCGGGAGATCGGCCTGGTCGGTATCCATACGGCAACGAGACAAAGCGGCGAGCCACGCGGCTGCCGAAGCATCCGGCCGGTGATCCGGTGATCGTGAACCGCGGGTGCCGGCCAAGGGTCAGCAGGAGCCGACGTCGTCGCCAGGCGTCCGGGCATCGGGATTCACCCAGACCAGCCGAGCCGTGATGTGCTCGCCCCAACGGAAGCGGGCCAGTGCCTTCTCGGGGGCTTGCAGGGTCATCCGAACGCCGCCCTCGACACTCATGACGTCAGCGTGGTCATCGAAGTCCATTCCCCAGGCTGCGATGCGACCGTCGGCGTGTTCGCCATACTCCTGCACGATGGCGAACAGGCGTGGCGCAAAGTCGGCGACCATGCCGTCGATCAGCACGGCGAACTCGTCCCCATCGCACAGCGAATCGAACCTGCTCCGGTCGACCGCGGTCTCCGTACCCACGTGTCTGCCCTCCGACTTCCGTAGTGACCTGGCGGATGCACCATGGCACCGATCGGTGTCTCCTCCCGAGGACGATGACCGGGTCGGGTCGGACGTGGGTCTGACCGTCGCCGACGGCCCCCGGACACTTGCCCGACATCCGAGGCTGGACCCCTGGCAGGCATCCGAGGGCTCCATACTGTGGATCGCGTCGCCACGCCCAGCGCAGCTTGTGGAGGTGGATGGGATGGTCAGTCCGAGTTCGGCGCCCCGGACCCGGCTGGAACAGCTGGTGCGCCACGTGCGGCACACCAACGCCGAGTTCCGCCAGATGTTCGAAGACACCTCGGCGCAGCTCGGCCGCAAGCTCACCGTCTCCGAGCGGCATGTCGCGCGCTGGCTGGCTGGCAGGCTCGACGGCCTCCCGCAGCCGGCCGCCTGCCGGGTATTGGAGCAGATGTTCGGTGAGCGCGCGGAACGGCTGTTCGGCCCGCCCGATCCGGCGCCCCGCACCGAGCTCACCAGGACCGCGCCACCTCGACCGGCCGCGACGATGGAGGAACCCGCCGCAGAGATGACTGTGCAGAGGGAGGTCGCGATGGCTGCCGCGGAGTCCGCACGGTTCGGGCAGTTCGCCGAGCAGTCCAACATCGGCCCACACACCCTGGAACAGTTCCGCGCCGATCTCACCCGGATCGTGGCGACGTACCCGAACCGCCCTGTCTACCCCTCGTTCGTCGAGGTCCGCGAGCTGCGGAACCGGGCCTTCGAGCTCCTCGAGGGTCGCCAGCACCCCGAGCAGAGCCGCGAGCTGCACCTGGTCACCGGAGTGCTGTGCGGGGTACTGGCCAACGCCTCGTTCGACCTGGGGTGGCTACCCGCCGCGCAGACGCAGGCCCGCACCGCCTTCCTGTGCGCCGAGCTCGCCGGGAACAACGCGCTGCGCGCGTGGGTGCGCGGAACCCAGAGCCTGGTGGCCTACTGGGACGACCGGTTGCTCACCGCCGTCGAGCTCGCCGCCGACGGTTGGCGCTACGTTCCCGAGACCGGGACCGCCCGGATCCGGCTGGCGGCCCTCGAAGCGCGCGCCCAGGCCCGACTGCGCGACCAGCGCGCCGCCGAGGACGCACTCGCCCGCGCCGACCAGGCCCGTGAACAGGTCCGCGGCGAGGACGACCCCGGTGGAATGCTCACCTTCCCCGTCGCCAAGCAGACCTTCTACGCCGCCACCGCGCGGCTCTGGCTCGGCGGCCAGACCAACTACGCCGCCGCCGAACGGGACGCCGCGAGCGCGGTCCAGCTCTACCAGACCGACGCACCCGAGGATCGCCGCCTCGGTGAGCTGTGCCTGGCCCGGCTCGACCTGGCCGCGGCACTCCTCGGCCGCGACGACCTGGACGGCACGGCCGCCGAGATCCAAGACGTGCTGGCTATCGCCACCCAGCGGCGCACGGACAGCGTCGCCCGGCGCCTTGGCCAGGTCGCCGCCGCGCTGGAACGGCCCCGATACCAAACCTCCGCCCTCGTGCTGGATCTACATGATCAGATCCGTGACTTCACCCGCCACTCGACGACCCCGGCCCTGCCCGGAGCCCGCAGGTGAGCGCCCCCATCGTCGTCGGGGTTCTGCATCCGGGCCGGATGGGCGCAGCGGTCGCGGCCCAGACCGCCGCCAACGGGCACACCGTGCTGTGGTGCCCGGAAGGGCGCAGCGAGGCCACCGCGCACCGCGCCGACCACGCAGGCCTCCAGCCGGTGTCGCTCCCGACACTGCTGCACCAGAGCCGGGTCATCCTCTCGATCTGCCCGCCCGCAGCCGCCGAGGACGTCGCCGCCAAGGTGGCCGACATCGGCTACACCGGCATCTACGTCGACGCCAACGCGGTCAGCCCGACGCGGATGCAGCGCATCACCGCCCGGCTCGCCGAGGCCGGCGCCACGGTCATCGACGGTTCCATCATCGGACCGCCCCCCGCCGAAGGCTCAGCAGCCCGGCTCTACCTCGCCGGCCCTCCCAGCGACACCCTCCCGATCGCCGACCTGCTCGCCACCAGCCACCTCGAGCCGATCCACGTCGGCGAGAACCCCGGCCAGGCCAGCGCACTGAAGATGGCTTTCGCCTCCTACCAGAAAGCCAGCAGGACCCTTGCCGCCGTCGCCCACGCCCTCGCCGACGACCACGACGTCACCAGCGCATTACTCTCCGAAGCACGGACCATGCCGGGCGACATCCTCGCCGACCGCGACTTCCTACCCAGCGTTGCCGCCCGGGCATGGCGCTGGGCCCCGGAGATGCACGAGGTGTCCGACACCCTGCGCGCACAGCACCTGCCCCCCGATCTCGCCCTCGCGGCCGCCGCAGTCCTGCAACGTTGGAACGACAACACCCCCGAACCCACCCACAAGACAGCCACGGTCCTCCGCCAGCTGCACGAATCGACCCCGAAGAATGGCGACCTGCCGACGTGAACGCGGGATTCCCGGGCGGGATCCTGACCCCTGCCCTGCGATTGCTGCCGGGCCTGCGTGCCCTGGCCGGTGCTGACCCGAACTCGTGCCAGGGCTCATCCAGCCCCGCTCGCGCGGCGTAAATCGCCGCGAGCCGGCACCGGTGCGCTACCCGGTCCCCATCGGCGAGGCAGTGCCGTTGCCGGCACCGCTGGTCTCGACGCGCCGTTCGCCGACGTCACCGTCTACGCGGGACGGTGCAGCATTGGTGTGGGTCCTCGCCGCTGTTCCTGACGGCACGGCCGGTACCGTCAAACCCACGGACGGCTCGGCCGCCGCACGCCAAAGAGGAGTCACGTGACCTACGAGCGCCTGGATACCACCGTCGACCTGCCTGCCATGGAGCGCGACATACTCGCGTTCTGGCGGGAGCACTCGGTATTCACGCGCAGCCTGGACCAGACTGTCGACGGGCCGACCTGGACCGCTTACGAGGGGCCGCCGACCGCCAACGGCAAGCCCGGCCTGCACCACGTCGAGGCCCGCACCTTCAAGGACACCTTCCCGCGTTACCGCACGATGAAGGGCTATCACGTGGCCCGCCGCGCCGGTTGGGACTGCCACGGGCTGCCAGTGGAGCTGGAGGTGGAGAAACGCCTCGGGCTGAACGGTAAGCGAGACATCGAGGCATTCGGCATCGCCGAGTTCAACGCGCGTTGCCGGGAGTCCGTGCTCGCCTACGTGGACTCCTGGCAACAGATGACGGAACGCATGGGGTACTGGGTCGACTTCGACAACGCCTACCGCACGATGGACCCTCGCTACGTGGAGAGCGTGTGGTGGGCGTTGCAGCGCATCCACGACAGCGGTCTCCTCGTTGAGGACTACCGGGTGGCCCCGTACTGCCCGCGTTGCCAGACAGCGCTGTCGAGCCACGAGCTCGGACAACCCGGCGCCTACAGCGACGTCACCAGCCCCTCGGTTTTCACGCTTTTCCCCATCGCTACGGGAGACTGGGCCGGTGTGGCCGACCTGCTGATATGGACCACCACACCGTGGACGCTGGTCAGCAACACCGCCGTCGCGGTACATCCGGACGTGGACTACGTGCGCGCGCGTCATCCGAACGAGGGCCGCGACGTCGTCATCGCCGAGGCGCTGGTCGAGTCGGTGCTGATCGATTCGGTTTTGGGCGCGGGGTGGCGCGTCGAGGACCGGCGGACCGGTGCCGAACTGGACGGCGTCGCCTATCGTCGGCCGTTTCGACCTGGTCGACATCGAGAACGCGCACATCGTCATCACCGCCGACTTCGTGACCACCGACGAGGGCACCGGGCTCGTTCACCTGGCCCCCGCCTTCGGCGCCGACGACCTGGAGGCGTGCCGTCGGCGCGGCCTGCCGGTGGTCAACCCAGTCGGTCGGGACGGACGGTTCGAACCGGATCTGGCATTGGTGGGCGGAGCGCTGTTCACCGACGCTGACCCGGTGCTGGTTGCCGACCTCCGCCCCGCAAGCCGAGCAGAACGAATCGATCTGCACCTCGCTGAGCAGATGATCCTCGCCCGCAAGGTGGTCGAGCTCGGCCGCACCACGCGAACCGAGGCAGCCCTCAAGACCCGTCAGCCGCTCGCCCGCGGCCTCGTCGCTGCAGCCGGCTGGCAAGACGTTCCAGACCAGCTGCGCACGGAGATCGCCGCGGAGCTCAATGTCGGAACCCTCGACGCGACCAGTGGTGCCGGCGAGGTGGTCGACCACGCCGTCCGGCCCCGGTTCCGCGTCCTCGGGCGGCGGTTCGGGTCTCGCACCCAGCAGGTTTGCGAGCGCGGTCCGCGACGCCGAACCGGAATCGATGGCCGCGGCGCTGTGTGCGAAGGGGACCGTCGAGCTCGTGATCGACGGCGAGCCGGTGACATTGACCAGCGACGAGATCGAGGTCGTCCAGGTCCCCCGCACCGGCTGGGCGGTCACCAGCCGCGACGGGATCACCGTGGCACTGGACACCGCTCTCACCCCGGAACTGCGCCGGGCCGGACTGGCCCGCGACGCCATGCGTGCCATTCAGCACACCCGCAAGGACTCCGGGCTGCAGGTGTCCGATCGGATAAGCGTGTGGTGGCGCAGCGAAGGCGACACGGCCGCCACCATCCGCGAGCACTCCCGGACCATCGCCGACGAAGTCCTCGCCACCACCTTCACCGAGGGTGAGGGCCCACCCGAGCTGCCCGAGCAGTCCGACGACTCCGTCGGCGTCATGTTCCGGCTACGGGTGACCGGCTGACCATCGACTCACGTGGCTGTCATCACGGGCGGGCCGACACCCACCACGATCGGTGAAACACCCGGCGGTTATCAGCCGGATGGAGCTGGGTTGGCACTCGCGGTGATCGGTAGGGTCCCCCACACTGGCCACGAGCGAAGGGAGGGCGCATGGCAGAACGGACCTGGGTGCCGCCGGGAGTCGACGTCGACCAGCCGAGCGCAGCGCGGACCTATGACTATTACCTCGGCGGTGGGCACAACTTCGCTGCGGACCGCCAGCTGGGAGACCAGGTCATGCTGGCGATCCCTGAAGTACGGGACATCGCCCGGCTCAACCGGGACTTCCTGCGCCGTGCGGTCCTCTTCCTGGTGTCCTCGGGCGTGCGGCAGTTCCTAGATCTCGGCTCGGGCATCCCGACGGTGGGCAACGTCCATGAGGTCGCTCAGCAGGCCGACGAGCAGGTCAGGGTGGTCTACGTGGACAAGGAGCCGGTCGCCGTGGCGCACAGCAGGCTGCTGCTGGACGGCAACGAGCGTGCCACCATCGTCCAGGCCGACATGTGCGAGCCGGCGAACGTGCTGCAGGCGGCCGAGACTCAGCGGCTGCTGGACTTCGAGGAACCGCTCGGGCTGCTCATGGTAGGAGTGCTCCACTTCGTGTCCGACGAACAACACCCGCGCGAGATCGTGGCCGAGTATCGAGACCGACTGGCCGCCGGCAGTTACCTGGCGCTGTCCCACGTCACCGCCGACAGCCGCCCCGAGGAGGCGGCCGCGGTCGTCGAGCTGTACAGGCGCGCGGATGATCAACTCCATCCGCGCACCCGGGCGGAGGTCACCGAGTTGTTCACCGGGTTCGACCTCCTCGAGCCGGGTGTGGTGAGCACGGCACTGTGGCGTCCGGAGTCGCCCGAGGAGCTCGGGCCGGACGCCGAGCACTCGGAGGTCTACGCAGGGGTAGCCCGCAAGCCGTGACCGAACACGGCCCGCCTCCCGCAGCCGATGGTGCCGGCGGCGGGGCTGGTACGGCGGATGCCCTTGCCGGGGAGTGGGCCCGCGCTGTTCGCACCACCGCCTACGTCGCGATGTCGTCAGCCGAGATCCGACGTCGCCTGCATGAGCTCGCCCGCCACCTGGTCACCGCGCTGTCCGGTCCCGAGGTGGATACCGACGCCGCATCCGACGTCGGCGCCTGGCTGGTGGCCGCGGGCTTCACCGATCCGCAGAGCCTGTCACGCACCGTCGAGCTGCTCGCCACGCGGCTGCCCGGCGCTGCGCAGGGGCCACTCTCCGATCGTGTCGTCACGCTGCTCGCGGCGCTGGTCGCCGGGTACACCGCGGCGCTGCGCGATCACATCTTCGAGCAGCAGGAGGACCTCAAGCGCGCATTGGTCAAGTCCTGGCAGGACAGCGAGCGGGACCGGCAGGCCAGCGAGGCACGGTTCGGCGAGGTGTTCAACTCCGCCGCGGTAGGTATCGCGATCAGCGAGCCCGGCGGACGGATCATGCGGACGAACCGGTCGCTGGACGACATCCTCGGCTACTCCCCAGGGGAGCTGCCGGGCCATGACCTGACCGAGCTGTTCGAACCCGGCGACCTGGACGAGATACAGCAGCGCTACCAGCGTCTGCTCGACGGGCTGGGCTCGCGGTTTCGGACACAGTTCCGGCTGCGCCGCGGGGACGGCGAGACCGCACATGTATACCTGGCCGTCTCGGTGCTGTACGACGCCGAGCAGCAACCCCAGTACCTCGCCACCATGGTCGAGGACTTCACCGATCAGTTCCTGCTCACGGAGCGGTTGAACCATCAGGCGCTGCACGATGTGGCGACCGGCCTGCCGAACCGGCAGTACTTCGTGTCCCACCTCGAGAAGATCCTCGGCGTGCTCGACCCGTCGGCCGTGATCACCCTGCTGCACCTCGATCTGGATGGGTTCTCGGTGATCAACGACGGGTTGGGGCACGCTGCCGGTGACCGGCTGCTCGACGTGACGGCCAGGCGGTTGGTGTCGGTGGTCGCCGACCAGCAGGCGATGGTCGCCCGGCTCGGTGGCGATGAGTTCGCGATCCTCGTCCAGCACGGTGTCATCGAGGCGGGGGAACCGGTACCGAACGCCGGCAGACTGGCAGAGGCTCTCAACACCGAGCTCGACGAGCCGGTGTACCTCGACGGGGCCGGTGTGGCGGTCACCGCCAGCATCGGTGTGGTGCAACACAGGGTCGGTGGGATCGAGCCTGCCGAGCTGCTGCGAGCCGCCGGGGCCACGCTACGTCGGCTGCGAGGGAACGGCACCCGGCAGTGGGCCATGTTCGACCCGGATGACGATGCCGCCGAACGCGAGGAACTCCGGCTGGCGGCGGCGATGGCGGGCGCCATGGAGACCGGGGAGCTGCGCGTGGACTACCAGCCGGTGCTCACCCTGGAGTCGCCCCGCGTGGTCGGCGTCGAGGCGGTACTGAGCTGGCAGCACCCCCAGCTCGGCGTCGTGTCGTCGCAGCGGTGCAGGCATCTGGCGGAGCAGACCGGCATGGTGCACGCGGTCGGGAACTGGCTGCTGCACGTTGCGGCGGAGCAGGCTGTGGCGTGGCGTCACCAGTGGGGTGACAAAGCGTCGCCGATGATAGTCACCCTGGCCCCGTCGCAGGCGACGGATCCCGACCTGGTGGCGACGATCAGAGCGGTGCTGCACCAGACCGGCCTGCGGCCGGCGGAGCTGGAGCTGTGGCTGCCCGTTGCCGCGCTACGCATGGCGAACGGTGTGCTGGCCGACGATGGCGGTGCGGCCGCCGAGGACAACGTGGGGGTGCTCGCACAACTGGGAGTACGCACCGGGCTGCACGACTTCGGCGGCGGAATCGGCGCGCTTCGCTGCCTGGCCGAGCTACCGATCAGCGCGGTGCGCGTGGCGGAGCCGGTGTCCCGGCAGGTAGCCGAGGACCCCTCACGGATCCTGTCACAGTCGGTGCACGCCCTGGTCCACATCGTCCGAGCCACCGGGGTCAACGTGGTCGCCTTCCCGGTGGACACCGAGGAGGAGGCCGCGTGCTGGCGGTGGGTCGGCGCCAACTGGGCGGTCGGCAGGCTCTACGGCGAGCCGGGCCCACCGCAGGACATCCAGCCGCTGCTCGAGGCGCAGACCGACACGGAAACGAGGAGTTGACCTGGTGGCGACCGCAACCAGGCTCGGCTGGGGGCGAGCGCAGGACGCGCTCCGCGACGAGGTTCGCCGGGTCACGGCCCTGCTGCGGTCCGTCCGTGATCCGGCGGCTCCCACGGTGGGGAGCTGGAACCTCGCCGAGACCGCCCTGCATCTCTCCCAGGTGTGGCTGGTCGCGCCAGGACTCGCGCAGCAGGACCTCTCCGGGATCTACGACGTCATGCCCGGCCTCGCCGGCACGGCTGGCGACTCGCTGATCCGGGACATCTGGGAGCTGGCCGGCGTGACCGGCCTCGGAGTGCGATCCGACCCCGAGCGCGATCCCGGCGTGCTGGCCGACCGCATCGAGGCCAGGGCGGAGGTGTACTTCGAGGACTGCGTGGGGAGATCCGCCGATGAGCGACGACCGTGGCTGGTTCAAGGGTCCACCGTCCGCCTCTCGACATTGACGGGCCACCTGCTGAACGAGACCGTCGTGCACGGGTACGACATCGCGCGGGCCGCCCGGCGCGGCTGGCGGATCGAGCCTGCCCACGCAGCCATGGTGCTGGAGGAGTTCATCGTGCCCGTCATACAGGCACTCGAACCCCGGGCGTTGGTGAGCGAGAAGGCGGCCGGCGTCCGCGCAACCTACGACCTGCACATCCGGGGAGCAGGCCGCTTCCAGTTCGCCTTCGACCACGGGGAGCTCAGGGTGGTGACACCATCCTCCGGCGGGGCCGACTGCCACATCTCGGCCGATCCCGTGGCGTTCCTCATGCTCACCTGGGGCCGCCGTAGCCAGTGGGAGGCGATCGCCAGGGGGCAGTTGATGGCCTGGGGTCGCAAGCCATGGCTCGGACCGCGGTTCAGGGCCTTCCTCCGCAACCCGTGAAGCGACCCCCCTCGGTCCCGGTCTGGCTTCTCAGACACCAACGGCGCGGCGCACCTGGTCCAGTACGGCTGCGGCGCGCTTGCGGGCCCTCTCCGCGCCGGTTGCCAGAATGTCGTCCAGCTCACTGCCGGTCTGGAGCAAGGCGTCATAGCGCTCGCGCATGGGCGCCACCAGGTCGGCGAGCACGTCGAACAAGCGATTCTCGTCTCCTCGACGACGTCCGCCGCTCCGAAATGCTCCAGCAGCAAGAATACCGACGAGCTTTCCGGATCCTTCGGCGCCGCCACCGGCGTGCTGTCGGTCAGAATACTTCGGACGAGCTTCTTCAGCTGGTCTTCCGGAATGAACAGCGGGATCGTGTTACCGTAGGACTTGCTCATCTTGCGCCCGTCCAGACCCGGGAGCGCCTGGCCTGCATCAGCCTCCGGAATGAGGCTTCGGGTATTCGGAAGCGGTAACCACTACCGTAGACGTGGTTGAACGAGCCCGCGATATCCGCGGCGATCTCGACGTGTTGTACCTGGTCCTTGCCGACCGGTACGACGTCGGCCTCCATGATGAGAATATCCATCGCCATCAGGATGGGGTAGTTGTACAGTCCCATATTGACGCCGGCATCATCGTCGTTTTCCGCGTTCCGGTTCTGGTCACGCACCGCCTTGTAGGCATATGCGCGGTTCATCAGGCCCTTGCCGGTCATGCAGGCGAGCACCCACGTCAGCTCGAAGACCTCCGGAACGTCGGACTGACGGTAGAAGGTCGTTCGGGCGGGGTCCAGGCCCGCCGCCAGCCAGCTCGCCGCCACCGAGCGACTGTAGTGTCGCAGCAGTTCCGGGTCGCGAATGGTGGTGAGCGCATGATAATCGGCGACGAATTAGATGCTCTCGTAGTCACGGGCCAGATCGATCGCCGGCTTGATCGCGCCGAGGTAGTTGCCGAGGTGCGGCCCGCCGGTGGGCTTGATACCCGTCAGCGAGACCCTCGGTGCTCCTGCTGCCATGGTGCCCGAGTCCAGCGGCGGCTCAGGGCAGCTCCCCCGTGTATATGACTTGGTGGACCTTGAGCAGCCGAGTTCGGCCCCTTCCCGGCGAACCGGGAATCCGTGGAGACCGACCGGCCGCCGGGAGCCGAGAGGGTGCTCGACCGGCGGCCGGTCGGGGATCAGGGGGCGGTCCCGAGGATGCCGTGGGGGTAGAGCACCATCCGCCCCCTCGACCCGGCGGCCGACGAGACATGGGGCTCGGGGCGCGGTCGCCTCATCGGCCACCCGGCCGATGCCGACCGACGCAAGTCTTCCGCCGGGCTGGCCGGGCTGGGCGAGTTGGCGCTGTGCGTGAGGCCCACCAGCAGAAGCTGACGGCACCGAAGACCACCAGCAGGAACCCGAGCGCCACGGCCGGCGTTGCGAGTTCGGTGAGGTTCATCGGGCCTCCTCGCCTCGAGCGCAGGGCAGGCACACGGTTCCGCGGGCCACGTTCACGGGTATCACGGCGCCGGGGGCTGGTGACCCACCGCGTCTCCTGTGTGGCGCTCACTGGACGGGCTTCGGCGGGCAGGTGGCCGGTGCTCTCACTAGCGCGGCGAGGGTGAGCATGAGCAGCGGGGTGGCGGCACCGGCGAGGACGGTGGTCATGGTGCGCAGCGCAGCGTTGGGGCGCCGGACGAGGCAAGGTCACGCACCCGTCGGCTACGGACGTCCGGTGGTTGTCCGGTCGGTGGCGGGCGTGAGCGGGCCGCTGGGCGCGCCGCCGTGGAACACTGGTCGGCGTGGCAGGAGAGCTGCGACGGCTGCGGCTGACCCCGCCGTTGGCGTCAGCGCGACCTCGCCGACCAGGTGGCGGTGCTGTCCCGGCGGGTGCTCGGGCACACGCTGTCCGCGTCCGAGCGCACGATCAGCCGGTGGGAGTCCGGCCGGGACGGGCCCCCGTCGCTGCCCGCGCAGCGGGTGCTGGCCGCAGTGTTCGAGGTGCCGATCGACACGCTGGGCTTCGCCCAACCCGACGCCCTTACCGCGGCCGCCGGCGTCGATCTGAGCGCGGTGGACGCGGGTCCGGCCGACGCGCTGGAGCTGGTCGCCCGGATCACCCGCTCCGACGTGTCAGCGGCCACCCTGGAGCTGCTCGCGCGGCGGGTAGATCGGCTGTGCCGGGACTACCCCGTGCGCCCGGCGCCCGAGCTGCTCACCGAGGCCCGCAGCTGGCTGGACCGCACCCTGGGCCTGCTGGAGCGGCGCACGTCGTTGGGCGCGCACCGGGAGTTGCTGGTCTCAGCCGGGTGGCTCTCGGCGCTGGTGGCGTGCCTGCACTACGACCTCGGCCACCGGTCCGGGGCGCAGACCTGGCGCGAGGCGACCGGGTCTCTGGGGACCGAGTCCGGGCACGCCGAGATCACCGGCTGGTCTCACGAGATCGCGGCCTGGATGGCCTTCACCGCGGACCGACCCACCGAGGCGCTGGTGCACGCGCAGGCCGGGCAGCGGATCGACCGCACCTCCTGCGTGGCGGCGCAGCTGGCCGCGCAGGAGGCGCGGGCCGCAGCCAAGCTCGGTGACCGGAGCGCCGCGGAGGACGCGATGGCCCGCGGCCGGGCAGTGCTGGACCGGCTGCCGGACCCCGCGGACCCGGATCACCACTTCGTGATCGACCCCGCGAAGGCCGACTTCTACGCCATGGGTGTGTACCGCTGGCTCGGCGTTGGCGACGCCGCCCAGGAGTACGCGCAGCTAACACGCGCCTACTGCGAGCGGCCCGACGGCACAATCCGCTCACCGATGCGGCGCTCCGAGGCACTGCTCACCCTCGGCGCTGTCGCCGCCCGCCGCGGGGATTTGAACGCTGCGGTGGCCTACGGGCTGGCCGGGCTCGGCGACCCGCGCAAGTGCATGCCCTCGCTGCTCACCTCCGCCGCCGACCTGGACGCCGCGCTCGACGGGCACCGGACCGAACCGGTCGCCGCAGCTTGGCGCGACGCGCTCGCCGCCGTCCGGGTGCCGCTGGCACTGAAAGGCTGATCGCGGGGCGCGTGGACAGCCCGGTAGACGATCAACACCATGACCGCAGCACTGGCGTCGCCGTCCGAAATCACGGCCGTCACCGGTCACGGCATCGTGCAGGCGATCGTCGCCGTCACCGATGTTGTCGACGACTTCGGAGACGTGATCAAGCCAGGCGCCTCGTCGAGGGTGGACTCAATCTCGCCACCGCCGCGAGCCGAGGCGTTCGAGGAGCTGCGCTTCTACGGCGATGACGGGAGCTGGTTGGTCGGGTTGGTCGTCCCGTCCCGCAGTGCGACCTCGCGCGGCGGGTGCGGCACGTACGCTACGTCGAGCTGCGATACGCGGGTGCGGGCGGCTACACGTGCGTGGTGGCGACCTGCCAAGCCATCCGGGCCAGCTGACGGGCATCGGCACCGGAGCAGCCCTCCAGGGCAGTGGCGAGCGGTTCTAGCCGCTGGCGGGCACGCATGGAGCTGAGCTTCGACGCGGCGGGTGCCGGGGGCACTCGTGGAACGAGCCGATCGGCCGGATTGTGTCGATCAAGGAGTTGTTGCCGGGCGACCCACGGCTGCCGCGGACTACCGGGTCGGGCCGGCCGTGCCACGGGAGGCCGGCCTGCGCGTACTCCTCCTCGCTCGTCAGCTCTGGCTTGGTAGCGGAAACCCGCTGGCCTGAACCGTGATCTTCGTCGAATCCCATGCGTTACCCCGAGGGTGTCCCGCCCAACAGTCCCGCTGTGCGGCACCGCTGGGCGGGACCCCGTAGCCGATCCTCCAGTTCACCTCGGAGTCGTAGAACTTCAACTCCGCGAACGCGTCGCGGCCCACGGCCGTTGAGGTTGAGCGTGCCGGTGATCACCAGCGCGCCGCCTCGCGCGGCAGCACGCGGCCAGGGCCGGCCGTCGGCGGTGCGCGTGGGTAGCCGCCGGTCACCGGGCAGCAACTCGCCAATCTCAGTGACCTTGCCGATCGGCCGCTTCTGGTGATGGTGGTCGCACAGTGCGACGCGGCGTGTTAGGCAGGCTGCGCGGGATCGGGCTCGCGGGCCAGCGCGCGGTACAGCGTCGCGCGGGACACCCGCAAGGCGATGGTGAGCATGGATTCGTGGCCTCCCGCATCCGTCGGCCGATGCGCACCTGATCGGGCGACAGGGCACAGGGGCGTCCGGTATGGCGGCCACGGGCGCGGGCGGCTTCGCGGGTAGCGGCGGCGCGTTCGCGGATCAACTCGCGTTCGTACTCGGGCAGTTGAGGCGAAGATGCCGGCCCGGCGCTTTGGTGTTATGAAGCTACCGTGACATGGGACTGGAGCGATCTGCCCGCCGTGGTTATCGCCGCTACCTTGACCCTGGCCGGCGTGCTCCTGGGACGCAAACAGGTAATTAACCAATCTCGGAACGTTCGATTGGATGAGTACTATAGAGAATGCCGTGTCGTGGCTTCGTCGATAGTGACCGCTTCGAGGGAAGTGTATGTAGGAACCCCCAGGATTGCAAGCGTGCCGGAACCGCCTACGTCTACCCCAGACAAGAGCGGGTTCGTAAAGAGAATGGAAAAGTTCGCTGATCAAACAGGTGCCCTCTCGCACGCGCTCGATTCATTTCATATTCTCGTTGATGACACGCAGATCCGAGAAGATGCGACGCTGTTGCAACAGGAGAGTAGGAAGCTGGCGAAGAGTGTGGCAGATTTTCTTGACAAGGCAGAAAAGGATGCGAGTCTGACAATTCTGAAAGCCACGCTCCAGCCTTGTGAAGTACAAGCTCAGAGATTGCTGTTCTTATCTTATCAGATGAGCAAGAATGTTCAAGATCGATTAGCGCCAACAATCGTTCAGGAGCAACGACGGCGCCACGACCGGATCCGCCGCCGTGTGTGGCGTTGGCTTGTCTGCCAGCATGAGAAGAACCTGTCACTGTCGCGAGAGTTTAGCAGCGGGCGCTGATAAATCAGCTTGATGCTGTTCGTCGCCGTCCGCCCGTCCGTCTCTTGACTCTTGTAGGCCAGCAGGTACGGAATGGGCCACGGGGCACAACGGTAGTGGCGGTAGCCATGAGTTAAGAGCAGTTATCTTGAGCCGGCAAGCAGAATTTTTATCAAGAGTTCTCGAACAATGAGTTCCGTGAGCTCTAGGCTGTCTCTTAAGTTGTCTGGATGTTCCCCGGTGTGTATGAGTTTACTGCGAATCGTGTAGAGCTTCCGAACCTCTCGGGTCCGGTCCTGCCCGAGGTGGCGAGATACTACACTGCTGATTCCACGGCTAATAGAAATTTGTTTCATGAACTTTAGTTGGTCACGCAACGAGGTCGCCTCTGCGCCTTCTAATTGATCAAGGGTGCCAAGCCAATCATCAACGAGTCGCATAGCCTCGGGTGACACCCAATCCTGATCCTTGAGAACCTCCAGGACGCCAATAAGTGAAATGAAACGAGACGCGAAAGATTTCTCATAGAAGCTACTCGTGTAGAGGTCGCACGCGAGCATAACGCTCTGATCGCACGTTGCCTCTACTGCAAAATTAGAAGTCATCGCAATCTCGATGCTTTCGATAAGCCTAGGGAGCGCGCGCGGGAGCTGCAATTGTGGCTCCCCGACGGTGATTATGAGGTGCGCCAGATTTCTTTCTTGCCGGCAAACGAACGGCTGGTCCGGTTTACTCGGCAGCTGCGCTGTGTCGTCATCGAACACTACAAAATCATCTTTGATGCGAATTCCGCAACCCACGTTTAAGCTTGCAGCGAGCATCGCTCTCTTGAGAGCTAAAAATTGGTCACGAGCTTGATCTATCGTAGCAAGTTCCTTGACGACGAGACGACTATAAGGGGCAGTGGCAGGCTGTATGAAAATGGTTGAACCGGCCACTGTCTTGGTCAGTTCTTCCGTGAAGCACAACTCAGGCGCAGATACGAACGGCACCTGAAGCATCCACGGTCCTTCCAGGGTCATTTCTTTTACCTTTCTCCCGAACGAAGGTACTCATATGTTGTGTTGTGAGCGGCAAGCAGTGTCGAACTCATTTCACGCACCGGCCATCTCGCGCTGCACGACCGCCCGCACAGCCATGGCGGACCAGGTGGTGGCCCGGCGTGGCCGGTGGCCCCGGCATCGAGAGTGGCCGCGATCGACCGGTAGGACTTCCCGCGGTGCGTAGCTCCACGATGCGTGTCACCACGGCCTGCTCGTCAGAGTGCGGCGCAGCATCACGGGCCTTGCCTTTGCCGGTGCCCTCGTAACCGTAGCGGTACGGGCCAAGGCGCGACGACCGGCAGGCGCCTTCGCACGCCCGTTGCGCATCCGTTGCGCATCCGCTTCACCGTCATGCGCCGGTCCAGCTCGGTGAACACCTCATACCCCAATGTCGTGATACAGTAGCATCTAAAAAAATTTGGGCTAATCTTTAGATTCTCTTCTCCGACCATGCCCTCGCAGTCCGGATCGGGGCACCAGACACCGGATATTGTCTCGACTACGGTGACATGTTTGGCTGGTTCGAGCACTTGATCAGCATCGTCCTCAGACGGGGATCAGTGCAGGAAGCGTGGACCACAGGTCACCGGCGACGTTAACTGCGTCATCGATCGGGAACGTATGATGAACTGTGCGGTGCACAAATCTACAGAGAGTACTTCCCGAGAATATTCGCGTAGCGTCTAGCTGTTGCTCCGAAACATACGACCTGATGGCTCTACCCGTGTAATGTGCGGTCAGCATACTGTACATGTGAACCACATAGCGGTCTGGCACGTCCAAGGGCTCAGCGAGCTTGACGAAGATGTGGATGGAATGCGCTCGACGGTTCATCAGGCGGGCTGCGCAGCGTCGTGCTCGCGGCCCAGCGCGCGGTACAGGATGATCCGTGACATGCGCAGGGTGGCAGCGGCGATGGTGGGCATGGACTCTCCGGTTTCGTGCATCCGCCGCGCGATGCGTCACAGGCGAAAAATGCCGAGGATCGGGATCGCGGCGCCCGCCACCGAGATCACAAATTCCAGAACAGCCCACCAGAGCGAAGGCCCGAAGACGCGGACGATCCGAAGCATGACAAAGCGTTCGAGCCAGCTTCCGTTCAAGCCGGGACGCGCGGCTCTTGGCAGCCTGGCCTCGCGCTGTCGGAACGGTGCCGCATGTTGGAGTCGCAGTGGCTCGAAGTCGCCCACGAGCATGACCTTCTCGTACTCGTCCAGGGTATAGCGATCGAGGGCTGTGAAGAGCCCTATTCGGAGGCTACTTATGATGGTTGCGGCCCCAATAAACAAGATTACGATGCAAAGAAGCACCGCTGTGTAAACCCTGTCAACGACTTGGCTAGCCGCTCCAACCACAAACCCCTGAGCTGTCAGCCCGAGCGCGAAAACTTGCCACTGCGTGGCGAAGTTCGAGCCATACCGGGCCATGAGGCTTTGGTAGGAAGGACCAAGAATTGCAGTGTTGCGAGCTTGCTCATCGCCTGATGGAACTGTCACTACTGGTCCTCACAAACCGCCGGTGCTGGATCGGAAGCTTCCTTGTTTTGGTGATGGTCTTGAGTGGGCCGCATCTTCGTCAACAATCCCTCGTCTTCAGGTCCCAGAACGGATAGCACCGGGGCGCGTCGCAGAAGGGAGACGTCCCGACCGAACGAACCATGATCATCGACACCGTTTACCTCCCGTCCGGCCAGGTCATCGCCAGTATCGAGCACCACCCGTAGCCTCCGCGGCGCTTGATCTTGACTCGTTGGGTTGTTGGCTTCGAGTCCAACTGAAGAAGCCTTATCACCAGGTCCCAAGAAGCATCGCAGACTGTGATCACGCGACGGTCCCGGCGAGCGCGGTGGCGTCCTGCCCAGCGAGCACGGCCTACACGGAGCTGGTCGACCAGCTGGTGCCGTCGCGGGCGGTGCGCACGCCGTCAGCAGTGAGGTCCCCAGCGATGGCGCGCAGGGTGGCGCCGCCCTCGCGCTCGCGTACGATCCGCTCGACCACCTCGCGGGCCAGCACTGAGGGGCGGCCGAGCCGGACCCCGGCGGCGCGCTTGGCGGCAGGCCCTCACGGGTGCGCTGGCCGATGAGGCGGCCCTCGTACTGTGCCGAGTTGGCGATGGTGTCCGCGACGAACTCCCCGGCCGGGGTCGATGTGTCCACGCCGAGGTCGAACAGCACGAGGCGCCAGCCGCGGGAGTTGGCGAGCTCCAGCAGCCGGGCGAAGTCCGCGACGGACCGGCTCACCCGGTCGAGCTTCGCGGAGACCAGCACGTCGGCTTCGCCTCGGTCGAGTCGGTCGAGTGCGTCGGCCAGCGCGGGGCGGCGCATGTTCTTCCCGGTGAGCCCGGCGTCGGTGACGATCTCCAACGTCCGCCGCCACACCCGCAGTGAAGGACCCGCCGCGCGTTGGAACCGCAGATCGAGCACTGTTCGCCCGCGCCGCCAACACCTTTTGACTCCACCCACGGCCCGCCCACTCGCCGTACAACAGCCAACCCAGCGACCCGCGCAGCGCGGCCTGCTCAACCGGAGCGACCCGGCCCGGCCGGTCGCCTCAGGGCCGGCGGGCAGGCGCCTCGCGCGTAGCCGGCGGTTCCGCCAGGCCAGCGGCGGCTACGCATGCGCGCGTCACCGGCGGGTCGCCGGGAAACCTAGGTGATCAGCCCGAGGCCGCCGCTGAAGGTCAGCTGGTAGATCCCGCCG